>NZ_JBFUGA010000039.1:0-47452 GCF_056403155.1 Methylobacterium sp. P3_A11 | reverse complement strand
GGCTCATCGGGGCGGCCCTGCTCTACGGCGACGGCGCGATCACGCCGGCGATCTCGGTGCTCTCGGCGATCGAGGGCCTGAAGATCGACGCGCCGGCGCTCGGGCCGTACGTGGTCCCGATCACCCTCGTCATCCTGGTCGGGCTGTTCCTGGTCCAGCACAAGGGCGTGGCCGCCATCGGCCGCGTCTTCGGACCCGTCATGCTCGTCTGGTTCGCGGTGCTGGTCGTGCTCGCGGTCCCCAGCATCCTGCGCGCGCCGGAGATCCTGGCGGCGGCCAATCCCTGGCGGGCGGTGGATTTCCTGTTCCACGCCGGCTGGCACGTGAGCTTCCTGATGCTCGGCGCGGCCTTCCTCGCGGTGACCGGCGGCGAGGCGATGTACGCCGATCTCGGCCATTTCGGCGCACCCGCGATCCGCTTCGCGTGGTTCGGCCTCGTGCTGCCCGCGCTCCTGATCCACTATTGCGGCCAGGGCGCCCTGCTCCTCGCCGAGCCCGGCGCCATCGAGAACCCGTTCTACCGACTGGCCCCGGACTGGGCGCATTACCCGCTGGTCGCGCTCGCCACAATGGCGACCGTCATCGCCTCGCAGGCGGTGATCTCGGGGGTGTACTCGCTGACCCAGCAATCGATCCAGCTGGGCTTCATGCCGATGATGCGCGTGGTGCACACCGATCAGGAAGAGCGCGGCCAGATCTACGTGCCCGGCGTGAACTGGCTTCTCGCCGCCGCGACGCTCACCGCGGTCGTGGTCTTCGGCTCGTCCGATGCGCTGGCAGGCGCCTACGGCATCGCGGTCTCCGCGCTGATGGGCATCACCACGCTGCTCGCCGCGTTGATCGCGCTCCGCTGGGGCTACAACCCGATCCTGGTCTTCGCGGTCAACGGCTTCTTCCTCGCGATCGACGCCGTGTTCTTCGCCGCCAACAGCGTGAAGCTGCTGGAGGGCGGCTGGTTTCCGCTGCTGCTCGCCGCGGTCGTCGCCTTCCTGATGCTGACCTGGATGAAGGGCAACCACGTCCTCGAATCCGTCCGTCAGACCATGCGCATGTCCGAGGCGACCTTCCTCGCCCAGCTCGCCTCGCACCCGCCGGTGACACTGCCCGGCACCGCGGCCTTCTTGTCGGCCGCCACGGAGGGCATTCCGATGGCGCTCGGCCGCCTGCTTGAGCGCAGCCGCTGCCTGCACGAGCGGATCCTCCTGATCACCGTGATCTACGAAGAGGAGCCGGTGATCCCCGCGAGCGAGCGGGCGCAGGTCACCCTCGTCGCGCAGGGCATCCGCAAGGCGATCTCGAAGTATACGCCCGGCATGGAGCGGGTGGTGCTGCGCTACGGCTTCATGCAGACCGCCTCGATCCCGGAAGGGCTCCAATGCGCCGTGGCGAGCGGCCTGTTGCCGCCGGAATACCTGGAGGACATGACCTACTTCGTCGGCCACGAGGTGGTCATCCCGTCGCCCACGCGGCCCGGCATGGCGCTCTGGCGGGAGGGCCTGTTCGCCTTCATGAAGCGCAATGCCGAGCGGACCGGCGCCCATTTCGGCCTGCCGACCCGTCAGATCGTCGAGGTCGGGACCGAAATCGAGATGTGAGCCGCAGGGTCGGCACGGTGCCCCGCCGTCGGTGTGGACGGCTGCGTCCTGTCGCGCGACAGAATGCGAGGAGATCGTCCCATGCAACGCGCCCCCTTGATGGCGGTCGGTGTCGCGCTCCTCGCCGCAGGACCGGCCTGCGCCCTGGACGTGACCCGCAGCCGGGACATCCCGGCCCCGCCCGCGGCCGTGTGGGCGCTGGTCGGCGATTTCTGCGCGATCCAGCTCTGGCACCCTCAGGTCCAGCGCTGCATCCTGCCGGGCGACGACGACGATGACGGCATTCGCGCCCAGATCCGTGGGCTCGTCGTGGCGGGCGGCCAGGGCACGATCACCGAAGTGGAGACGACGCGCGACGAGGCGGGCATGAGCTACAGCTACAGCTTCATCCAGGGTCCGCTGCCGGTGCGCGCCTACAATGCCACGCTGGCGGTCCGTCCGAACGGCGCGGGATCCACCGTGATGTGGAGTGCGACCTTCGACGCCGAGGGAATGAGCGACGCCGAGGCGACCGCCGTCATCGCGGACGTGTTCGAGACCGGGCTTGCCGGGATCGCTCGAGAGGCGGCGAGATAGGCGGCAGCCGAATCGGACGGCCGCGCGAAAAATCGCGCGGCCGCCGCCGCAGGGCCTCGTCGCGCCGCCGCTTCGCACCGATGTGAGCGGCGTCGGTGCGACCGATCGCCCGGCTCGGTTCCCAGAGGCAGCCTCATGAGGGCGAGACCCGCATGCGCCGTCACCGCCACGCCAAGATCGTCGCCACCGTCGGCCCCGCCAGCGCCACCCCGGAGCAGTTGCGTGCCCTGTTCCTCGCCGGGGTGGACACGTTCCGGCTGAATTTCAGCCACGGCGTCCAGGAGGATCACGCCAGGGTCTACGCCGCGATTCGCCGCCTGGAGCGAGAGGTCGGCCGGCCGATCGGCATCCTCCAGGATCTCCAGGGCCCGAAGATCCGGATCGGCACGCTCAAGGGCGACCGTCTGGATCTCGAAGCCGGCGAGATGGTGCGCTTCGTCCTCGACGGTGCCGCCGGCGACAAGCAGTCGATTCCGCTGCACCACCCGGAGATCTTCGACGCCGTCGTGCCCGGCCAGGAACTGCTCATCGACGACGGGCGGGTCCGGGTGCGGGTCACCGGACCGGAGCGGACGGCGATCACCGCGGAGGTGATCACCGGGGGACCGATCTCGAACCGCAAGGGCGTGAACCTGCCGGGCACCCTGCTGGACCTGTCGCCCCTCACCGAGAAGGACCGTGCGGACCTCGCCTTCGGGCTCGAACTCGGCGTCGACTGGGTCGCCCTCTCCTTCGTGCAGAAACCGTCGGACGTCATTGAGGCCCGCGGGATCATCGGTGATCGCGCCGGCATCATGTCGAAGATCGAGAAGCCGCAGGCGCTGGAACGGATCAGCGACATTATCCGCTTGTCCGACGCCGTGATGGTCGCCCGCGGCGACCTCGGGGTCGAGATCCCGCACGAGGACGTCCCCGGTCGGCAGAAGGAGCTCATCCGCGCCTGCCGGCTCGCGGTGAAGCCGGTGGTCGTGGCGACCCAGATGCTCGACTCGATGGTCAGCGCGCCCGCACCGACCCGGGCGGAGGCGTCCGACGTCGCCACGGCGATCTACGACGGCGCGGATGCGGTGATGCTGTCGGCGGAATCGGCCACCGGCCGCTATCCGGTCGAGGCGGTGGCGATGATGGACCGGATC
This sequence comes from Methylobacterium sp. P3_A11, assembly GCF_056403155.1. NCBI lineage: Bacteria > Pseudomonadati > Pseudomonadota > Alphaproteobacteria > Hyphomicrobiales > Methylobacteriaceae > Methylobacterium > Methylobacterium sp. P3_A11. The sequence goes on along the minus strand of NZ_JBFUGA010000039.1, from coordinate 44,145 downwards.
ATCCGCAGCGTGGAGGGTCACAAGCTCTACCACTCGATCGTGGCGGCCTCCGAGCCCGGAGAGGAGGAGACGCCGCCCCACGCGGTGGCGACCGCCACGGCCGTTCTCGCCGAGGCCGTGCATGCCGCCGCGATCGTGACCTACACGGCCAGCGGCACGACCGCGGCCCGCGTGGCGCGCAAGCGCCCCGCGGCCGCGATCCTGGCGCTCACGCCGAACGTCGCGACCTCGCGGCGGCTGAGCCTGCTCTGGGGGGCGCACAGCGTCCTGACGGAGGACGTCGACAGCTACGAGGAGATGACCGCCAAGGCCTGCCACCACGCTCGGGACGAGGGTTTCGCCAAGCCGAACGACATCATCGTGGTCGCCGCCGGCATCCCGTTCCACACGGCCGGCAACACCAACAACATCCGTCTGATGCAGGTCTGAGGCCTCGCATGGGCCGCGGGCTGGGAACGCGGCCGGCGCCTGACCCGTTGATAGGAAAGCTGCGCTGTTTTGGCGCGAGATCGGAGGGCCGACCCATGAACCTGATCGGACGCATCGTCACCAAGATCCTCGGCAACGAGAACCGCCCCGTCGACCGCGACGACCGGAACGCCAGCACGGCGTCGCCGATCGGCCGCCTCGTGACGAAGATCCTGGGCAGATAGTCCAGTCCGGCTGCCGCGCGGCCCGTTCGGGCGCGCGGCAGTGCCCCGACCGCGCTCAGTTCGCCACGGCGCTGGCGGTTTCCTTGAGCGTCGGAGCGGCGGGGATCGTGTGCTGCCAGAAGGTGCCGGTGCGGCCCTTTTCGAGACCGGCCTCGTAGAGCGCGCGCATGTAGGCGGTGTCGAAGCCCTTCGCGGCCGAGGCCTTGGGTCCGTTTTCGTCGATATAGGTCAGGTTGAAGCCGATCCCGTTGCCGCGGGCCAGGGCGTAGGTCGCCGTCAAGGTCGCGCGGGATCGCGCGCGGCTCGCCGTCGTGAACGAGCGCTCCACGATCGAGAGTGTGTTGTCCTTCGTCACCTCGAAATCAGGCTCCAGGCGGCCGTTGATCACGACGTAGATCTCGGCCTTGCCGCCTGTGCGGATCCGCCCGTCGCGCAGCAGCAGGGTCTGCGGCAAGGTGAAGACCGGCGTCACCACCGACCCGTCGACATGCATCTCCTGGAAGCGGGAATCGCCGGCCGCGACGTCGATGAATTGCGGCGGGAAGACTGCCGGGATGCTCGCGGATGCCGCCAGCACGTCGCGGAAAAGCTCTCTGGCATTCGGCACGCCGCTCGCCGCGATGGCGCCCATGTTCCAGATCACAGCCCGCTGGGAATCCAGGTTTGTGGTGACGACGAGGAGGCGACGGCCCTTGGCGTGCTCCTCGGCCACCGCCTGTATGAGGTCCGGCGTGACGTAGCGGTCGATGAGGCTGCGCAGACGCCCGTCGCCGAACAGGCCCGATCCGAACAGAACATTGGCGAGGTTAGGCGAGGCCACCAGCTCGCCGGCGACGCCGCTGGTGTAGAACTCCGTGAGGTAGGGGTCGTAGGCCGAACCCAGAAACGCGAAGGGCGCGATCAGCGCGCCCGTCGAGACGCCTGAGACCAAGGTGAACTCGGGACGCGTGCCGGAGGCGGTCCAGCCGTTGAGCACGCCGGCCCCGTATGCGCCGTCACCGCCGCCGCCCGACAGAGCCAGGTACGTGAAGCCCTTGCGGCGACGCTCCGGATTGGCGGCGAGCGCCGCGATCGTATCCACCGAGGCGTCGGCGAAGACGCGCGCGCCGGGAATGCCCGGAACGGTAGCCAGCGCCGCCTGCTCGGCGGTGTATGGCGCCCGTGGAATGCTGCCGCAGGCCGCGACCTGAGCCGCCAGCCCGAACGCCACCGCCGTGCGCAGGCTGACCTGACGAACACCCATCGTCGCTACCTCGAACCGCCGAACACGCCCACTCTGCCACACGGAACGAGCTTGGCCGTATGTTCTGTTCCGACTGAGCCGGCTCAGCACGGAGATTAAGACCGCGCTGTTGCCAAGGGGTCACGATCCCACGCGATCGGGGCGCAAGCGTGGCTGCTTCGGGCAGGCTGCCGGTTGCCGCCGGCGGGGATCATTGTCGGTGGACAGGCGGCGCAGCGGCACGCGCCGTGTGTCAGGCCACCCTTGCAACGCTCGCGAACGGCGCGGTAGGGTTCCTCGGTGGCTTGGCGAGACAGGGTGTCGCACGTCGTGTGACACCCGGCGCGCGAGGGCGCGGCCTGTATGGCGGACAGGGCCAGTTGCAAGACGGCTCCTGGCGAGCCGGAACGGATGTCGTCGCCCGCGAGAACGCGGCCGAGCCGCAGGGGGCGGAGGGGATAATGGAACCGGTTCTCGGCTGGACGGATGATCGCGTGGCGCTTCTGCGCCGGCTGTGGGAAGACGGGCAGAGTGCCAGCAAGATCGCGGCGCAACTCGGCGGCGTGACCCGCAACGCGGTGATCGGCAAGGTCCACCGCCTCGGCCTGGCCGGTCGCGCGCGGGGCGGCGAGGAGACGCCAGCCGGGACGGCCGTCTCGAAGACCGTCGAGATCGAGACAGCCATCGCGGTGGTCGAGACCCAGGCGCCAGAGCCGGTGGCGATCCTGACGCATCGCCCGGCACCGAACTTCCCGGCGCCTGCGCCCGCCCCCGAGCCGGTGGCCCTGGCGGTCTCGCAGCGCGTCACCATCATGGACCTTCGCGAGTCCATGTGCCGCTGGCCGCTCGGCGACCCGACGACCCCGGAATTCCGCTTCTGCGGCGCCCGCTCGATCACCGGGCTGCCCTACTGCACCCATCATGCCGAGATCGCGTACCAGCCCGCAGCCGAGCGGAAGCGTGACCGGCGCGTCGCCTCGTTCCGCTGAGAAGTCGCAAGCTCAGCGCAGCGCAACACCGGTTTCGCGCAGGAAGCGACCGGTCCCGGGATTGATCTGCGCCGCCGGGATCAGGCCGACGAGGTTCTTCGGCTGGGCCGCCACCAAGGCCGATCGCGCCAGCGCCCGGACGAGGCGATAAGCGGTCTCATCGTCGAGCCCCGGGCGCGCGAGCACGAAGCTCCAGGATCCCACCGTCGCAATCGGTGCCGTTTGCCCGGAAAAGCTGCCTGCCGGCACGGTAAGGCGTCGCAGGGTCGCGCCGGGCTGCGCGAGGCGTGCGATGCCCTCCTCCGACGGCCCGAAGAAGCGGGCTCCGCCTGGGTCTCCGGCCAGGGCGTGGAAGCCCGGCCAGTCGAGGCCGCCGCCCCAGAGCGCGTCGGCGCGCCCCTCGCGCACCAGGGCCGGCCCGTCGCCAGCCCGATCAAGCAGGATCGGGCGGATGTCGCGCGCGGGATCAAGGCCCGAGGCGCTCAGCACGCTGCGGCCCATGACGGTGAGCCCGGATTTGTGCGTGCCAAGCGCCACGCTACGCCCGCGCAGGTCCGCAACGGTGCGGATCGCGCTGCCGGCGGGGACCACGAACAGCCCGGGCGTCGGGTACATCGGCGCCAGAACCGTCAGGCCGCCACCTTCGGCAAGGGCGGGAGAGGCGTATTCGCCCTGCACGAGGCCGAGATCGACACGACCGGCGCGCAGGAGGCCGACATTTTCGGACGACCCGCCGGTGGCGCGCCGCTCGATCGCGAGGGTCGGGTCGGCCCCCGCGATGGCGCTGGCGAACGTCTCCCCGAAGGCGGGAAATCCACCGCCCGGCGTCGCCGTGGCGAGCACGATCCGGACCGTCTCCTCGGCTCGGACCGGCCGCGCCAGGATCAACCCGATTCCCGCCAGCAGGCCGGCCCGGCGGGTCGGCCCTCGCCGACGGGGGCGCGCTGCGGGTGTAGCCGGAGATCCGAGGCCGTCGGTCGCGGCGGCGCAGGCCGGAGAATTAAATTCCATCGGGAACCGGCTACCCAGCAATGGTCTTCCAACCCAGTCCGAAAGTTCACCGGATTCCGGAAAGAACTTTCGGTAACGGCACTTAGCCCGATTGCTCCGGCCGCGGCAACGCGATATCGCAGCCTCCCGTCCGGAACTGGTCGAGCCATCGGCATGAAGGCGTTCCTTCGGCGGGGCCTATTCCGGACACGACATCTGTCCGATTCGTCACCACGAGCAGGAGTTCCGCGATGGCCGATATCCCCAACGCACCGGCGAAGGTCGGCCACGGCCGTGTCTATGGCTCCATCACCGAGACGATCGGCAATACCCCCCTGGTGCGCCTCAACCGGCTGCCGAAGGAGCATGGCGTCGATGCCGAGATCCTGCTGAAGCTGGAATTCTTCAACCCGATCGCCAGCGTGAAGGACCGCATCGGCGTCAACATGATCGATGCGCTGGAGGCCTCCGGGAAGCTCCAGCCCGGCGGCACGCTGGTCGAGCCGACCTCCGGCAACACCGGCATCGCCCTGGCCTTCACGGCCGCAGCCCGTGGCTATCGGCTCATCCTGGTGATGCCGGAGACCATGTCCCTGGAGCGGCGCAAGATGCTCGCCTTCCTGGGCGCGGAGCTGGCGCTCACCCCCGGCGCGCAGGGCATGAAGGGTGCGATCGCCAAGGCCGAGGAACTCCTGAAGGAGATCCCCGGCTCGGTGATGCCGCAGCAATTCTCGAACCCCGCCAACCCCGAGATCCACCGGAGGACCACCGCCGAGGAGATCTGGAGCGACACCGGGGGCCAGCTCGACGCCTTCGTGGCCGGCGTCGGAACCGGCGGCACCGTCACGGGCGTCGGCGAGGTACTCAAGCCGCGCCTGCCGAACCTGAAGATCTTCGCCGTGGAGCCCGAGGATTCCCCGGTGATCTCGGGTGGCCAGCCCGGCCCGCACAAGATCCAGGGCATCGGCGCCGGCTTCATCCCGGACAACCTCCACACCGGCATCCTCGATGGCGTCCTGAAGGTCAGCAACCAGGCGGCGTTCGAGACGGCCCGGGCTCTGGCCCGCCTGGAAGGCATCCCCGGCGGCATCTCGACCGGCGGCAACGTCGCCGCAGCGCTGGAGCTGGCCAAGCGGCCCGAATTCCAGGGCAAGCGAATCGTGACCATCGCCTGCTCGTTCGCCGAGCGGTACATCTCGTCGGCCCTGTTCGACGGCATCGGTTAGGGCATCGCTCCGAACGCAAGCGTCAGCGAAGTCTGGAAAAATTGACGCCTCGACAGAGACCGATAGCTCGGGCGCGGGAATGCAATGACCGCGTCTGAGCACGAGGCGACACCGGAGCGGCCCTCGGGCCGCTTCGAGACGCTCGCACAAGCGCGCGCCGCCGACGTTCGGCACGCGCCTTTCCCCTGACGGATGTCAGAATTCGACCCCCTGTATCCGTCATGGCTTCTACTTTAGAAGTCACGGCGCAGACATTCAGGCATCAACCAAGATAATTATTTGACAATTATTCCCTGTTAATGATTTGATCACCAGAATTAGATCATATATTTGCGCTAAAGATTGCATCTAGACGTGACGACATCTTTCCGCTAACGCCTGCTCGGGCGACCGGATGGTGAGTCTCTCATGCGTGGCCTCCTCGTTCTGCTGTTCAGCTTCTGGGCTCAGGCGGCGGTGGCTCTGGGCTTTGCCCGCCACGATCTGACCGGGCTGGCCGAGGCCGCCAGGACGGCGCTCGGGCCGGAGGCGACGGCGCAGGCGGAGCCCCTGCATCTCAGCCTGAACTGCATGCCCTGTGCGGGCGCCCCGACGATCGAGCTGCAGATCGGGCGCCTGACCGACGGGACCGAAGAGCGGGTCCGCTCCGGCAGGACAACCTTCGCCGCCCTCGAGGCGGTCTGTCTGCGGCGGAATCCGGATTGCCGGCTCTCCGCCCTGCCCGCGGGCTCGGCGATCGGCTGGTTGAGCGTCTACGCCCTGGAGAACGGTGCGGGCGCGACCGCCGTGATCCTCCGCAACGGCGATCTGCTGACCATCGCGGCCCGGGCGGCCAATCGCGGGGCCGCCGAGGATTCGGTGCGGCAGCTGATGCAGGCTGTCCTGCCCCGGATCGTCGGCCCGGACACCTGAACCGCGCGCCTGCGGTCGCCCCGCTCGGCGCAACCCTCCTTCGCCGCCCCCGTTGTCTCAGGACGGCGCAGCGAGGCAAACCATGACAGACCAGACCGGACGATCTCCGCGGGAGAATCCCGAGGGCAAGGCAGATACCGGGTCCGAGACGCCGCGCGCGACGCTCCGCCAGATGGAAGATCAAGCGAAGCCCGGCAGCGATCTCGGCGAAGCGATCGACAGGGCCACCGCGGCCGTCGGTCAGGACGACGGGAAACGCTGATGGTCCGGCCGACGAGCGAATCCGGAACGGTCACCCGCAAGCCCGACGACGCGGTCGGATCGCGCGGGACCCCGCCAAGCGGAGGCGGGCACCAGACCGCAGATCAGGCGGCGATCACCGACATGGAATCCGGCGGAACGCCGCAATCCGAACCCAAGGACAGGTGGGGCGCCGCCGGCGAGCCGGGACGCTCGCCGCCCGCCCTCGGCGGCTCATCCGGCGGCCATTCGGACCAGAAGGCCTCGCGAGGTTCGACCGGCGACACGAAAGTCGCCGACGGCCTCTCTCGTGCGGAGCGGGAGAACGGGGAATGACCGAGCGTCGCGATACCGGCACGCCGCCGCCGGAAAAGCCGAAGAACATCGCCCCCGACGCGGTCAAGGACCCGAACGAGAAGACCGACGGCAAGCCCGGCCAGGGGATTCCAGCCGGCGGAACCCAGCACGACGAGACTGATCCCGGGAGCAGCTGACGCAGCCGGGCCGCACGGCGCCGCGTCGGGACACCCGCCGCGGCCGCACAACGTCAGGAGAGGCGGAAAGGGATGGGGTCGGCGGCCAGCGGCACGTCGTTCGGCCGGCAGCCGGTCTCGACGGAAGCGTAGCGGATCGCATCCTGACGGGTCCGGAAGATACCCCCGGCTCGGCCACCGGCCTCGACGGCCACCCAATGCCCCTCCCCGTCCTGGCCGACGACGTAAGAGGGTGGTGCCGCGCCAGCAGGCTGGAGCGACGGAAGGGAATTCAACGCGACAGGCATTGGAGTCACGGGGTTCACACGAGCCTCTCGGGTCCGCCGCACCGAGGTAGGACCCTCGGCATAAGGGTTCGATGGACCGGAGCCCCGCCTGGAATAAGGGCCGCATCAGCAACCGGGCCTGAGCGCCCGGTTGCCGGTCGTTCAGCTCAGGCGGCGTTGTCCTTGGAGCGCTCGGCCCGCTTACGGTCGTTCGGGTCGAGGATCGCCTTGCGCAGGCGGATCGACTTCGGGGTCACCTCGACGAGCTCGTCATCCTGGATCCAGGCCAGCGAGCGCTCCAGCGTCATCCGGATCGGCGGGGTGAGGCGGACGGCCTCGTCCTTCGACGTGGTGCGGATGTTGGTGAGCTTCTTGCCCTTGAGGACGTTCACCTCGAGGTCGTTCTCGCGGTTGTGCTCGCCGACGATCATGCCCTGGTACACCTTCCAGCCCGGCTCGATCATCATCGGGCCGCGGTCTTCCAGGTTCCACATGGCGTAGGCCACGGCCTCGCCCTGGTCGTTGGAGATCAGCACGCCGTTGCGGCGGCCAGGCATCTCGCCCTTGTAGGGCTCGTAGGCCTTGAACAGGCGGTTCATGATCGCGGTGCCGCGGGTGTCGGTCAGCAGCTCGCCCTGGTAGCCGATCAGGCCACGGGTCGGGGCGTGGAACACGAGGCGCAGGCGGTCGCCGCCCGACGGCCGCATCTCCAGCATCTCGGCCTTCCGCTCGGACATCTTCTGCACGACGACGCCGGAATGCTCCTCGTCGACGTCGATCACGACCTCCTCGATCGGCTCGAGCAGGCCGCCGGCCTCATCCTTCTCGTACACCACCCGCGGCCGCGACACGGCGATCTCGAAGCCCTCGCGGCGCATGGTCTCGATCAGGATCGAGAGCTGAAGCTCGCCGCGGCCCGAAACGTAGAACGAGTCCTTGTCGGCGGCCTCTTCGATCTTGAGCGTGACGTTGCCCTCGGCCTCCTTGAACAGGCGGTCGCGGATCATGCGGCTGGTGACCTTGTCGCCCTCGGTGCCCGCGAGCGGGCTGTCGTTGACGATGAACGACATCGTCACGGTCGGCGGATCGATCGGCTGCGCCTGGATCGGGGTCTCGACCTGCGGGTCGCAGAAGGTATCGGCCACCGTGCCCTTCACGAGACCGGCGATCGACACGATGTCGCCCGCCTCACCGATATCGATCGGTGCACGCTCGAGGCCACGGAAGGCGAGGATCTTCGACACGCGGCCGGTCTCGACCACCTTGCCGGTCCGGTCGAGGACCTTGACCGACTGGTTGGGCTTCACCGAGCCCGACGCGATCCGGCCGGTGATGATCCGGCCGAGGAACGGGTTGGCCTCCAGCAGGGTGCCGAGCATCCGGAACGGCCCCTCTTCGGTCTTGGCCGGCGGCACATGCTTCAGCACGAGTTCGAACAACGGCTCCAGGCCGACCGACGGATCGGCCTCCGGGCTATCGGCCATCCAGCCGTTGCGGCCCGAGCCGTAGAGGATCGGGAAGTCGAGCTGGTCGTCGGTGGCGTCGAGGGCGGCGAACAGGTCGAACACCTCGTTCACGACCTCGTTGATCCGCGCGTCCGGCCGGTCGACCTTGTTGATCGCCACGATCGGGCGGAGGCCGATCTTGAGCGCCTTGCCGACCACGAACTTGGTCTGCGGCATCGGACCCTCGGCGGCGTCGACCAGCACGATCACGCCATCGACCATCGACAGGATGCGCTCGACCTCGCCGCCGAAATCGGCGTGGCCGGGGGTGTCGACGATGTTGACGCGGGTATCCTTCCAGAGGACCGAGGTCGCCTTGGCCAGGATCGTGATGCCACGTTCCTTCTCAAGGTCGTTCGAATCCATCGCCCGCTCCTCGACCCGCTGATTCTCGCGGAAGGTGCCGGACTGGGCCAGCAGCTTGTCGACGAGAGTCGTCTTGCCGTGGTCGACGTGAGCGATGATGGCGATGTTGCGCAGATTCATGGCGGCCCGAAACGGGTTGTGCCGGCTCCCTGGCGGCCGCGCGGCGCGGCCGTCCGCGCCGGTTCAGGTACGGAGTCGTGGTGGTTGCGTCGCAATATAAGGACGCGCGGCCATGAGCAAGGCCGCCGCGCGCATGGCGGTGTCCTGTTAAGCGCTCCGGCTCCGCCAAGCGACAGCTCTGAGGGTCACCGACATGAGTGCGGTGCTCGGGATCCGCGCACCCTCTTCGCGGCAGTTTGATGAACGCCCGGAGGCAGGTCAATTATCCCGCGCCGTTCCGCCGCCGGTGTACCGGAGGCCGAGCGGGGTTTCCGGCGGTGGCGATTCGCCGCCCCCGCAAGCGGGACGACAGGGGCCGCATCGCCGGCAATAGCGGCGCGGAGGGCCACAGTCGGGACGGCGGCCGACAGCGGGACGGGGACCGCGCCGGCCCGCGAGATAGCCACTGCCGGCCTTGCCGAAGCGAGGCTGAACACGATCAGCGGGCAGAACCGCGCGTCACCGCCGACACGCAGCGACCGGCTGGCCTGAAGACAGGCTTCCTGATCGCCGTGCGGCCCGTACCCCGCCGGACGCCGGTGATTCCGCGTCATTGGGCCGCCGCTATCGTCAAGATCTCGACAACCTGGGCCTTCGGACGGGTACGCGCTCCCGCCTTCGTGTGCGGGGCAGAGTCCTCCGCATTTTTAAGAGGACACCCCGCATCGCCGTGGGAATATGCAATCCGTGAACGGATGACGCCACCACGCAGCCGCCCTGTCCTATATGACGACGCGACGACGGTGCGGACCGGCGTCTCGGCCGCACCGCCGCGTCGAGGCGGCGGGGCGCGCAACGCCGGTCGTCTACAGGCTTGTCGGATGGGACCGCAGCGGTCGATGGAGTTTTCGCTCAGATCCGTGCGTGGCCGCACACCGAGCCGGCAGCGATTTTGCCATATCGGGCTCTCACCGGGCGTGTCCGATGCGCGCGCTTGACCCGCGGCTGTTCCCCTACATCTGGCGCTATTCGAAGAGCGATCAGCTCAAAATCTGCGCGGTCGTGCTGGCGTCGCTGCCGTTCTATTTCGCGTCCCTCGACCTGCCGAAGCGCATCGTCAACGACGCGATCACCGGCAAGGCCTACGCGCATGGCGAGGCGACCGCCCCGTTCCTCGAACTCACGATCCAATGGCCGGACGCCCTCGGCGGCGGCGCGACGCGCCTGTTCGAGGGGTTTCAGCTCGACCGGTTCGAGCTGCTCCTCAGCCTCTCGACCCTGTTCCTGACGCTCGTCCTGATCAACGGCGCGTTCAAGTTCTGGATCAACCTGCAAAAGGGAATCCTCGGCGAGCGGATGCTGCGCCGGCTGCGATTCCAGCTGTTCTCCCTCATGCTGCGCTTCTCGCCGGAGACGCAGCGGGAGGTGAAATCCTCCGAGACGGCGACGATCATCCGCGACGAGGTCGAGCCGATCGGCTCGTTCATCGGCGACGCGATCGTGGTGCCGGTGTTCCTGGGGACCCAGGCCGCCACCGCGCTCGCCTTCATCATGATGCAGAACATCTGGCTCGGCATCGCGGCCGGCAGCATGGTCGGCGTGCAGATGATCGTGATCCCGCGGCTGCGGCGCGAGATCATCCGCCTCAGCCGTCAGCGCCAGATCGCGTCCCGCGCCCTCGCCGGGCGCGTCGCCGAGGTGCTCGACGGATTGCAGGCCGTGGTCCTCAACGACACCGGCCGCTGGGAGCGGGCGGAGATCGGCGGCCGGCTCTACCGGCTCTACGACCTGCGCCTCCGGATCTACCGCCGCAAGTTCGCGGTGAAGTACCTCAACAACCTCCTCGCGCAGGTCACGCCGTTCCTGTTCTACGCGATCGGCGGCTACTTCGCTCTGAAGGGCCAGCTCGACATCGGGCAGCTGGTGGCGGTGCTCGCGGCCTATCGCGATCTGCCTCCGCCCCTCAAGGAGCTGATCGACTGGGACCAGCAGCGCCTGGACGTCGAGGTCAAATACGAGACCGTGGCGGCGCATTTCGGTCCGCAACGCCTGCGGCCGGCCGAACACAAGTCCGAGCACGCGCCGCCGCGCCTCGGCAGCCCCCTTCGGGCCGAGGGCCTGTCGCTGCGAGATCCGCAGGGCGGCGCACCGATCGAGGTCGGCGACCTCGAGGTCGGTCTGCCCGGGCACGTCGCCCTGGTTCCCCCCGGCCCGGTCGCGCAGGAATTCGCCCGGGCGCTGGCGGGGCTGCAATCGCCGCCCGGCGGAACCCTCCGGATCGGCGAGCACGACCTGGCGACCCTGCCGCAGCAGGCCCGCGCGTATCGGATCGCCTTCGCGGGCATCCAGCCCGTGCTGTTCCCCGGGACGCTGCGCGACAACATCCTCTACGGTCTGCGCGTGCGGCCGCTGCGCACGGACAGCCTCGATCTCAGCAAGGCGCGGATCAACGAGGCGGTGAAGACCGGCAATCCCTGCGACAGCGTCGACGACCCCTGGATCGACTACGCGCGGCTCGGCGTCCACGATGCCGGATCCCTCGACGAGCGCCTGCTCGATCTGCTGGCCCGGCTCGACCTCGGCGACGATCTCTACCGGTTCGGGCTCGGCGCCCTCAGCTCGGTGGCCCATGACACGCCGGTGGGCCAGCGCATGATCGCGGCGCGCGAGCACCTGCGCGAGCATTTCGTCCGGGCGGGCCTCGCCGATCTGGTGATCCCGTTCTCGCGGGGTCACTACAACGATCAGGCGACCGTGGCGGAGAACCTGCTGTTCGGTGTTCCCCGCGATCCGTCCCTGACCGATCCGCGCCGCCTCGCCGGCGTTCCCCTGTTCCGCGACGCGCTCGACAAGGTGAAGCTCCTCGACGAACTGGACCGCATGGGCGTCGCCATCGCCAGCAACCTCAAGGACATCTTCGCCGACGTGCCGCCGGGCCACCCGCTGTTCCGGCGGTTCTCTCTGATCACCCCCGACGCCTTGCCGGATTACCTGCGCCGGCTCGCCCGCCTGCCCGCGGAGGGACGCCTGAGCGAGGCGGACAGCGCGGCCTTCCTGGCTCTGGCCCTGGCCTACGTGGAGCCGCGGATGCGTTTCGGCCTGCTCGACCAGGCGCTCACCAAGCGCATCGTCGGTGCCCGGGGCGTGGTCCAGGGCTTCATGCACGGCGACGACGGCTGCGACGTCGAATCCTACGATCCCAATCTGATCAATCCGCGCAGCACCGTGCTCGACAACCTGCTCTTCGGCCGGATCGATACGGCGCGGATGCACGGCGAGACGCTGATCCAGCGAGAGGCGCGCGAGGTCTTCCGGGAGTTCGACCTGGAGCGGCCGATCCAGCGGCGCGGTCTCGAAAAGGAGGTCGGCAACCGGGGCCAGCTGCTCGCCGAGCGCGTCCGGGTGCGGGTCGGTCTGGCGCGGGCGATCCTGCGCGAGCCGGAGGTTCTCGTCGTGGACCGGGTGGACGAACATCTCGAGCGCGGCGTCGACACGCTGCTCGACGTGACGGAGGCCGCCCTCCCCCGGGCGAGCCTCGTGGCGAGCCTGTCGCCGGAGGCCGATCCCGCCCGGTTCCCGACGCGATTGCCGGTGAAGGGTTCCGAAACGCGCCTGCGCACGGCGGCGGAATGACGTAGGCGTGACCGGCCTGCACCGCGCGCGGGCCGCGGTTTACAGGCTCACCCGTCTCCGGCACAGGATGGCGCGACATGCCCATACCCTCGGACGCGACCGCGACCCCGGACCGGACGACCCCGAGCCTTGCCGGCCTGCCGCGCGTGGTGCCGCCGCACCGTGCCCCTCCGGAGCGGGAGCTGCCGCTCACCGCCTACCTGCGCTCGATCCGCGATAACGCGCTGGCGGGTTTCCCCCGCCGCGCCTACGAGGAGCCGGTCACGCGCCGGGGGCTTCTCGGGCGGTCGAGCTTCGTGCTGAGCGACCCGGATGCGATCCGGCGGGTCCTCGTCGAGAATCAGGCGAACTACGCCCGCACCACCGGAACGACCCGCATCCTGCGCCCGATCCTCGGGGACGGACTCCTGATCAGCGAGGGTTCGGCCTGGCGCCACCAGCGCCGGACCCTGGCGCCCGCTTTCACTCCGCGGGCGATCGACGGGCTGGTGCCCCATATCGCCGCCGCCGTGACCGACGGGATGGAGCGGATCGCCGCCGAGGCCGCGGCGGGGCCGGTGGACCTGTTCTCGTCGTTCTACAGGCTCGCCCTCGAGATCGCCGGGCGTGCCATGTTCTCGGTGGGCATGGACGAGCACGGCGGGGAGTTGCGCCGGTTCATCGCCGAATACGCCGAGCGGATGGGCCGGCCCCACCTCCTCGACATCGTCATCCCCCCGGGCTGGCCGGTGCCGCTCGACTGGTCACGCGCGCGGTTCCGCCGCCGCTGGATCCCGTTCCTCGACCGGATCATCGCGGCGCGTCGGGAAACGGAGCGCGACAGGCCGCACTCGCGCGACCTCCTCGATCTGCTCGCGGCGGCGCGCAACCCGGACACCGGAGCGGCCTTCACGCCGGAAGAGCTTCGCGACCAGGTCGCAACCATGATCCTCGCCGGCCACGAGACCACGGCCGGCACGCTGTTCTGGGCGGCCTACCTGCTGGCCCTCGCCCCGGAGGTACAGGAGCGGGTCGCCGCCGAGGCGCGGGCCGCCGACCTGACCGATCCCACCGGCTGTCAGACCGACGGCCGCCTGCCTTTGACCCGCGCGGTGATCGACGAGACGCTGCGCCTGTATCCGGCCGCCTTCGTGGTCGTCCGGCGGGCGCTCGGTCCCGATTCGGTCGCCGGGCACGCGGTGAAGGCCGACGACATCGTCATGGTCAGCCCCTGGGTGCTCCACCGGCACCGGATGCTCTGGTCCGATCCGGAGGCCTTCGATCCGGGGCGCTTCCTGCCGGGGGCGCCGCCGCCGCGGCGCTTCGCCTACCTGCCCTTCGGGGCCGGCCCGCGTGTCTGCATCGGCGCCCAGTTCGCCCTGAGCGAGGCGGTCCTGTGTCTGGCGCGCCTCCTGGCCCGGTTCCGGCTGGTGCTCGACGAGGGTGCGCCGGTGCTGCCGCAGGCAGTGGTGACGACGCAGCCGGACCGATCGGCCCTGTTCCGGCTGATCCCCCGCGATCCGGTCAGCCCTTGATCCCCGTGATGGTCTCCGAGATCGCCCGGGGATCGCGCATCGGCCAGCGGCCGCTCTCAACCTGCGCCAGGAAATCGTCGAGCAGGCGGTTGTAGGCATCCGGCTCCTCGACGGAGAGGGCGTGGCCGGTATGAGGCAGGACCGCCAGGGCCGCCGATGGGATCACCCGCTTCAGCATCAGGCTCGGGGCGAGGCAGGGCCAGTCCTCGTCGCCCGCGACGATCAGGGTCGGGACGGTCATGCGGCCCAGGACGTCCGTGAGATCGTAGAGCGACGGGCGGTCCTTCTGAACGCCGGCCTGAGTATTGGCCGAGCCGAGGGCCGAGTGCTCGGCGAGCATCCGCTTGAATTCGGCATGGCCGCGCGGATCCTTGACCTCGAACTGCACCCGCGTCGGCCCGTAGGCGTAGCGCACCGCGAAGGCGGCCATGCCGTCGCGACGGAGCATCGCCGCGGTGGCATCGGCCTCGGCGCGGAACGGTGCCTGCCGCTCGGGTTCCGCACCGTAGCCGCAGCCGCCGAGGCACAGCGACAGGGCGCGGTCGGGGTGCCGCAGGCCGAAATGCAGGGTCGCGAAGGCCCCCATCGAGATGCCGGCGACATGGGCCTTCGGCGCGCCGAGATGGTCGAGGACGGCCAGGATGTCGTCGGCGGCGCGCGCCTGCGAGTAGGCGGCGACGGAATCCGGAACGTCCGACGGCGGGTAGCCCCGCGCGTTGAACGCGACGGCGTGGAAGCGGCGGCCGAAATGGCGCAGCTGAGCCTCGTAGCTGCGGTGATCGCCCGCGAATTCGTGGACGAAGATCAGCGGCGTTCCCCGCCCGCTCTCCTCGTAATGGAGGCGGATTCCATCGTCCGTGGTTGCGCTCGGCATGGCGCTCCTCTCATCGGCCTCCCCCGAGGATCCCGACATGGGGCGGCGGCGTGCCCGGTCGAGAGCCGAGATTGCAGCATGACGACGGCCCGACATGGCAAAGCCGCACCCGGCTGGCCGGGCGCGGCTCTAAGTCCGTCAGTCCGGCGGGGACGGTCCCCGCCCGGCTCAAGCGGCCTTCTTGGTGGAGGCCGGCTTGGCCGACCCCTTATTGGCCGCGACCTCGGCGAGCTTGGCCGCCAGCTTGGCATCGAGCTTGGCCGAGGCACCGAGCGGAAGCTCGATGTCGAGGCCGAGGGTCGAGACGCCTTCGCCGCGCTCCAGGGTGACCTTCACCTTGTCGGGCTCGACCGCGACGTGGTTGGCGATCACCGCCAGGATCTCTTCCCGGAGCTGGATCACGAGATCGGGGCGACCCGACTCCGCGCGCTCGTGGGCGAGGATCAGCTGCAGGCGGTCGCGGGCGACCGCGCCGGAGCTGCGCTTCTGGAACAGTCCCAGGATGCTCACGCCGCCCTCCGCATGAACAGCTTGTCGAGGAAGGACTTGCGCTCCACCGGCAGGCTCATCGGCACGGTCTCGCCCTTGAGCCGGCGGGCAGCATCCGCATAGGCCCGCGCCGGGGCGCAGAGCGGGTTGTTCAGGGTCACCGGACAGCCCAGGTTCGAGGCGCGCAGCACCTCCTGGCTCTCCGGGATGATCGCGAGCAGCGGGATCGACAAGATGTCGAGCACGTCCTCGGTCTTGAGCATGTCGCCGCGGTCGGCCCGCATCGGGTCGTAGCGGGTGAGGATCAGGTGCTTCTCCATGTCCTCGCCCTTCTCCGCCTTGGCGGTCTTGGAATCGAGGAGGCCGATGATCCGGTCGGAGTCGCGCACCGAGGAGACCTCGGGGTTGGTCACGACCACCGCCACGTCGGCGTGGTGCATGGCGAGCTGGGCGCCGCGCTCGATGCCGGCGGGGGAGTCGCAGATCACCCAGTCGAACTTGGCGCGCAGCTCGTCCATCACCCGGGCGACGCCCTCATCGGTGAGCGCGTCCTTGTCGCGGGTCTGCGAGGCCGGCAGAAGGTGCAGGGTCTCCAGCCGCTTGTCCTTGATCAACGCCTGCGGGAGCTTGGCGTCGCCGTTGACCACGTTGATGAGGTCGTAGACCACCCGGCGCTCGGCACCCATGACGAGGTCGAGGTTGCGCAGGCCGACGTCGAAATCGACGACGCACACGCTCTGCCCGCCCTGGGCCAGGGCCGCTCCGAGGGCCGCGGTCGTCGTCGTCTTGCCGACGCCGCCCTTGCCCGATGTGACGACGAGAACCTTTGCCACGCGTCGATCTCCCTTAATCCAGGCTTGCCATTCGGATGTTGCCGCCATCGAGCCAGACCTGGGCGGCCTTGCCGCGCAGGGCCGTGCCCATGTCCTCCGCCGTCCGCACGAGGCGGTCGATCCCAAGCAACTCGGGTTCGAATTTGCGGCAGTAGATTCGTGCGCGCGGGTTGCGCGCGGCTCCAGCGATCGCGCGACCGCGCAGGGCGCCGTAGACGTGGATCGAGCCGCCGGCCAGGATCTCGGCCCCCGAGGAGACCGACCCCATCACGGTCACGTCGCCGGTGGGGTTGATGACGCTCTGGCCGGAGCGGACCGAGCCCTCGACGGTGATCGAGGTGACCACCTGCGGCTCCGGCTCGGCCGGGACGCTCGGGATCTCGAGCCGCTCGGACGGATGTCCCTTGATCAGGAGCGGCGGCAGACCTTCGGGGACCGCGTCGGCACCCTCGATGCCCAGGACCGCGATGCCGCGCGCCCTGAGTTCACGCATCAAGGTTTCAAGGGCGTCCGGCTCGGGCTTGAGCTGGGCGCAGTCGAGGATGACGGCCCGGCCTTTCAGCAGGGTCGGCGAGCGCTTCAGCGCCGCGTCGAGACCCGCGAGCCACTCGGGAAGCGGCGGCTCGGGGGAGAGGGCCAGGGCCTTGAAGGCCCGTCCGCGCAGGCTGAGCGGCCGGGGCGCGGAAGGAGCCGCCGCGGGGGCGGTCTCCGGATCGATCGGCTCGGGGTGGGTCTCGCTCATGTCCGCCCGTTAAGAGTCCTTACCGGACCATTGACGGTGGGTATGGTTACCGAAGGGTTAAGTTTCTGATCCGGTCGGCAAATTCTGCCGGGATCCCGGTATCGGAGGCTTCAACCCCGCTCGAACAGGTTGAGCCGGATGGCGTCCTCGAACAGGCGCACCTCCACGGCCTGCCCCCGGAAGGCCGGATCGAGGTCGTCGGCCGCGCGGTAGAGGCCGTCGATCGCCACCAGCTCCGGCTCGAAGCGGCGGCACCAGATCCGCGCGGCCGGGTTGCCGGCGGCGCCGGCGATCGCCCGGCCGCGCAGGGCGCCGTAGACATGGATCGAGCCGCCCGCGATGACCTCGGCACCGGAGGCCACGGCCCCCAGCACGGTGACGTCGCCCTCGAGATGCATCACGGTCTGGCCCGACCGGACCGGAGCGTCCAGGATCAGCGAGCGCGCGGTGTCCCTGGGCTGCGGCTCGACCGGGACGGCGTCGCCGGGCGTGTCGATCTCGCCCGCGGGTCGCCCACCCGACAGGGCCGGCGGCGTTCCGGAACCCAGGAGCGCCGGTGCAGCCCCCTCGATGCCGAGGACCGCGATGTTGCGCGCCTGAAGTTCCGCGAGCAGCCCGTCGAGATCCTCCCGCGTGAGCCGCAATCCGGACAGGTCCAGGATCACGGGCCGGCCGGCGAAGAAGTTCGGGGCGCGGCGGTTGAGGGCGTCGAGGTCGCCGAACCAGTCGGCCACCGGGGGTATCGGCGCCAGGACGGTGGCCATGAAGGAGCGGCCGCGGAAGCGGATCGGCGGGCGCGCCGGCTCGGATGTCGGCTGGGTCACGGGCGTGTTCGGTGTCGCGGCAGGGATCGTCCGCATCCATGGGACGGCGCCGCGCCCGGGGCAATCCCGCAATGCCCGGTGTGACGCCTTGGCGGACCAGCCGGCCCGTTTCTGTTGTAGAGAGAGCCGGCAGCCGAGCCGGACCGGACCGTTGAGCAGCGCCACCTCCCGAGCCCCCGCCCCCTTCGTCGTCGACGACCTCACCCGCGCCAACCAGCGCCGTGCGGCCGATCCACGGGCCTCCGCCTGGGTCTCGGCCAATGCCGGCGCCGGCAAGACCAAGGTCCTCACCGACCGGGTGGTAAGGCTGCTCCTCGACGGCGCCCCGCCCGGCCGCATCCTCTGCCTGACCTTCACCAAGGCCGCGGCGGCCAACATGGCGATCCGCGTGTTCCGCCTGCTCGGGCGCTGGGTGACGCTCGACGACGCGACGCTCTCCGCCGAACTCGCCGAGCTCACCGGCGAGCGGGCCGGAGCCGAGCGCCTGCGGCTGGCGCGACGCCTCTTCGCCCGGGCGGTGGAGACGCCGGGCGGCCTCAAGATCGAGACCCTGCACGCCCTATGCGAGCGGCTGCTGCACATGTTCCCCTTCGAGGCGAACGTGCCGGCCCGGTTCGTGGTGCTCGACGAGACCAAGGCCCAGGAACTGTTCGATCTCGAGATGGCCAACGTCCTAGCCGACGCCGTCGCGAACGGCGACACGCCCCTCAGCGCCGCCCTCGCGCGGGTCACTCCCGAAGCGACGGGCGATACCCTGCGGGCTGCGATCCGATCGGCGATGCGGGCGCGCAGCGTCATCGGCGATGCGGCCGGCCTGGACGGCGCCTTCGCGCGGCTGCACGGCGCGCTGGGTCTCGCCGCCGACGAGACCGCCGAGCAGATCGAGACGGCGATCCTCGACGGCGGCCCCGGATGCCGCCCTGAGGATCGCGAAGCGCTGATCGCGGCGCTGCGAACCGGCAAGGCCAACGACGAGAAGCTCGCCGATGCCCTGGCGGCCGCCGAAGCCGAGCGGGTGCGCGCCGCGGACCTGTCCGACCGGACGGACGCCCTGGCGCTCTACCGGGCCGTGTTCTTCACCCAGAAGGACGAGCCCAAGGCCGACAGCAGCCTCGGAACCAAGAGCGTCCCGGCCGAGGCCAAGGAGGTCCTGATCGTCGAACGGGACCGGCTGGAGGCCCTGTTCGACCGCCTGCGCGCCGCCCGAGCCCATGCCCGGACCCAGGCGCTGTTCCAGATCGCGGCCGAGATCCATCGGCGGGTCGAGGCGCAGAAGGCCCGCCTCGGTGCCCTGGATTTCGACGACCTGATCCACAAGGCGCTGGATCTGCTCGGCCGGGTCGGCGCCGGCTGGGTCCTGTACAAGCTCGACCGCGGGATCGACCATGTCCTGGTCGACGAGGCGCAGGACACCAATCCGGAGCAATGGGCGATCCTGAGGGCGATCACCCAGGAATTCGCCGCCGGCGAGGGCGCCCGCGTCGGCAGCCGCACACGGTTCGCGGTGGGGGATCCCAAGCAGTCGATCTACGGGTTCCAGGGCGCGGAACCGCGGGAATTCGCCCTCACCCGCGCGTCCTGGATCGCGGAATCCCGCGCGGCCGGACTGACCTTCGCGGACGTACCGCTGACCCTGTCGTTCCGCTCGACCAGCCTCGTCCTGCGGGCCGTCGACGCGGTCTTCGCCCTTGAGGCGCACAACGAGGGCCTGTCCTTCGAGGACACGGTGCGCACGACCGTCCATGCCAGCGCCCGGCCGGGCGCGCCCGGGGCGGTGGAAATGTGGCCGATCGCCGAGCCCGAGCCCGCGGCGGAGCCGGACGCCTGGACCGCTCCCGTCGACGCGCCCGAGACCAGCGCCCCGGCGATCGTGACCGCCCGCCGGGTGGCACAGGCGGTGCGCAACTGGACCACGACGGGCGACGCGACCGGACGCATCTGGCGTCCCGGGGACGTGCTGATCCTGGTCCGGAAGCGCGGACCCGCCTTCGAGGAGGTGATCCGTGCGCTGAAGGGGCTCCGCGTGCCGGTCGCCGGGCAGGACCGGCTCGAAGTCTCCGCCCACATCGCGGTGGCCGACTTGGTCGCCGCGGGCCGGGCCGGGCTCCTGCCGGCCGACGACCTGACCCTCGCCACCGCCCTCAAGACGCCCCTGGTCGGGCTCACCGACGAGGACCTCGTGCGGATCGCCGCCCGCCGCGACCGCGCCGAAACCCTCGAGGATGCCCTGCACCGCCACGCCGCCGCGGGCGATCCGGCCGCGACGTGCGGCGTGGCCGCGCTGTCGGGCTGGATCGCCCTGGCGGGCCTCCACGGTCCGTTCGGCTTCTACGCGCGGCTCCTGGGTCCGCAGGGTGGCCGGGCGAAGCTGGTGGCCCGGCTCGGCGGCGAGGCGGGGGACGCCATCGACGTGTTCCTCGCCGCCGCCGCGCAGGCCGAGACCGGCGAGGACGCGCCATCCCTCGGCGGCTTCCTGGCCCGCTACGTCGGCGCCGAGGCCGGGCACACGGTCAAGCGCGACCTGGAATCGGGTCGCGACGAGGTCCGGGTGATGACGGTCCACGGCGCCAAGGGGCTGGAGGCGCCCGTGGTGGTGATCCTCGACGGGTGCGAACCGCTCGGCCGGAACGATCCGCCTCTCCTGCCGCTGCCCGCGACGGAGGCCGTAGTGCCTCCGGTCTGGTCCGGAGGGCGGACTCAGGATTGTGCGGCCACCGAGGTGGCGCGCGCAGCGTTGCTCGCCCGCGCGCGGCAGGAGCACAACCGTCTACTGTACGTCGCCATGACCCGCGCGGCCGACCGGCTGATCGTGGCGCCCTTTCGCGGCCACGAACGCGAGAGCGAGGCCGCCTGGTGCCGGATGATCCGCGCCGGTCTGGAAGCCGCGCTGGGAGCCGGTCGGGGCCTCGATCTGTCCTATGGACCGGCAACGCTCTGGCAGGACGGCGCCGCCCTGCCGGTGACGCCCTCGGCGGAGACTGCGGCGACTGCGGCTGAGCCGGATCCGGAGCCGGATTGGCTGCGCAGTCCGGTCCCGGCGGAACCGGAGGTGCCGACCCTGAACCCGTCCGGCGCGCTCCAGGCCGCGGACGGCACCCGCGTGCCGCCGCCGCGTCTCGCGGACGCGCAGGCCCGACGGCGCGGAATCCTGATCCACGCCCTGCTGCAGCATCTGCCCCGGGTCGACCCCGCCCGGCGCGAGGCGGCCGGGCTCACCTTCGTGCGCGCCCGGGCACCCGGCCTGCCCAGGCCGGCCCCGTACGCGATCGTCCGATCGGTCCTCCGAATCATCGCGGACCCTGAGCTGGCCGTCCTGTTCGCCCGGGATGCCCGCGCGGAGGTGGCCCTGTCGGGTCGTGTCCGGGCGGCGGGCTCGGAGCGGATGGTTCAGGGGCGCGTCGATCGCCTCGCGGTGACGTCCGATATGGTCTGCCTCGCCGACTTCAAAACCGGGCGGCCGCCCGAGCCCGACGCGCCGCTGCCCGCCGCAGAGGCGGGCCAGATCGCGCTCTACGCGCGTCTTCTCGCGCAGATCTATCCGGGCCGCACGGTTCGGCCGATCCTCGTCTGGACGTCGGGTCCGGTGGTCCGCGTCCTCGGCGCGGACGATATCGCCGCGGCGCTGGACCGAGCCGGCATCGAGGCGTGACGGGAGCGTCTCACGGGGCCGCGGGACGAATGCCTCTATCCACATGCGCCAACGCACATTGCGCAGCACGTGACTGACAGCGGCGGCACCCCTGCGGCCTGACTTCTTGACCGGGGGGGGAGCCGTTGCCAATTCTGAACGGACCGCGCGGGCCCCTGCCCGTTCGACGCCGCCCGACGGGCGGCGACTTCCGAAAGGTGACGTTATGGCGACGGTGAAAGTGACCGACGCGAGCTTCGAGCAGGACGTTCTCAAGTCCGCCGAGCCCGTCGTGGTGGATTTCTGGGCGGAGTGGTGCGGCCCGTGCCGTCAGATCGGCCCGGCGCTCGAGGAGATCGCGACCGACCTTCAGGGCAAGGTGAAGATCGCCAAGGTCAACGTCGACGAGAACCCGCAGATCGCCGCTCAGTACGGCATCCGCTCGATCCCGACGCTGCTCCTGTTCAAGAACGGCGAGCGGGTTGACCAGAAGGTCGGCGCCGCGCCGAAGGGCGACCTGTCGCGCTGGATCGGCGCCCAGACCGCCTGACCGCTCGGGAAACCGCGCATCGGACATAAAGAAAGCCCGGCCGCGAGGCCGGGCTTTCTCGGTTTCGAGACCATGTTTTTTTAATGGATCCCGGGCTGAAACCCGGGATCCCGCGTCCGATCTCAGTACGAGCCGAACTTGTAGTTCAGGCCGGCGCGGACGACGGCGAAGGCGTTCTCGTTCCGGCTGGCGTTGGTCAGCGAGTAGACCGGCACGAGGCCGACCGGCGAGATGGCGGCGCCGACCAGCGGCAGCTGGGCGCGGTTGTTGTTGTTGTCGAGGTTCACGTAGAGACCTTCCACCTTCAGCGTCACGGCCGAGGAGCGGAAGAAGTTCAGGAACGAGTCGGTCGGCAGGGCGTATTCGACACCGCCACCGACGGTCCAGCCGGTCTTGAAGTCGTTCCGGCGGCCAGCAAAGTTCTGCAGGCCGACGCGGGCGCCGTCATCCGTGCCGGTGGCGTAGGCGAAACCGCCGGTGGCGTACACCAGGGTCCGGTCGAAGGCGTAGCCGAGACGGCCGCGGACGGTGCCGAAGAAGTCGATGGTGTTGAGCGTGCCATTGACCGGGACGAAGCCCGGGTTGATCGCCACGGCGTTGGTGGCGAAGCGGGCGCGACGGCCGAAGTCGAGGTACTGGGCGTCGGCCTCGACGCCGAACACGGCGCCGTTGCCCGGGGTCAGCTGCCAGTTGTAGCCGACCTGACCACCGCCCGAGAAACCTTCGCGGCTGTCGTTGCTGTAGACCAGCGACGAGCCGTTCGGCCGCAGGGCCTGGTAGGGGACGAGACCGCCCGGCACGAGAGCGACCGGGTTACCGGGCGTCTGCACGAAGCCGCGGGTGGCGTTGCTGCTGGCATCGAAGGCGTAGCCAGCGTTGATACCGAAGTAGGCACCGGTCCAGGTGAACACCGGAACGGGGGTGAACACCGGCGGCGGCGCAGCGCGGCGCGGCAGGTCGGCGGCCGAAGCCGCGGCAGTGAGCGCGGTGAACGCCGCGAGAGAGGTGAGAAGCGTCTTCATTACTGTGATCCCCAGCAAAAGCCCGATCGAGGGGGAAATTATGCGATCGGGCCGACCGAGGATGTAGCTAAGCTGCCACAGCCGATGGAAAGCGTGGCCGTAAGTGTGTTTCCGTCGGGTCAATTGCGGCGAATCGACGACGTTTCAGACGCGGAAACCAAATTCCCCCGAGTGTCCAGCGGTGATGCCGCAAGGTACGGCGGGCCAACGCGTTGCGCCCAGACTGAGGAGCACTCAGACGGGCGGCGTGTCGTTGGCGGCGAGAACCATGCCGGCCAAGTAGAGGGATCCGCAAATCAGGATCCGCGGCGGTCGCTCGAAGGCGATGTCCCGTACCAGGGCGAGCGCGGCCTCGATGCTTGGCGCCGCGTAGGTCGAGAGGCCGACGCTCTCGCCGATTCGCGCGACCTCCTCGGCCGGTCGGGCCGCCATTGTTCCGGTGATCGGGACGGCCACGAGCGCCCGGGCCAGGCCGACGAAGTTGCGCAGGAAGCCGTCGGCGTCCTTCGTGCCGAGCAGGCCGACCACCAGCACGAGCGGCACGTCGCTCTTCTCGCCGAGATCGGCCATGGCGGCCGCGAGGATCCGGCCGCCATCGATGTTGTGGCCGCCGTCGAGCCACAGCTCGGTACCGGGATCGAGCTGGGCGGCCAGACGACCGCGGCCGAGGCGCTGCAACCGTCCCGGCCAATCGACCTCGGTCAGGCCCCGCTCCAGGGCCGCCGTGCCGATGTCACCGAACCCGGCGGCGCGCAGCGCGGTGATCGCCGTGCCGGCATTGACCAGTTGGTGGCGACCGGCGAGGCGCGGCCGCGGCAGATCGAACAGGTCGGTTTCGTCCTGATAGACGAGCCGGCCGCGCTCCTCGTGCACGGAGAAGTCCTGGTTGCCCACGAAGACCGGCCCGGCGCCGACGGCCTCGGCGCGCCGGCAGAGGACGGCGTCCGCCTCGGCGTAATCCTGTGCGGCGATCACCGCCGGACAGCCGCGCTTGAATATCCCGGCCTTCTCGGTCGCGACCGACTCGACCGTGTCGCCGAGATACTCGGCGTGGTCGCGGCCGATCGGCGTCACCACCGCGCAGGCGGGCCGGTCGATGACGTTGGTGGCGTCGAGCCTCCCGCCGAGGCCGACCTCGAGCAGCAGCACGTCGGCCGGGCTCTCCGAGAACAGCAGCAGGGCCGCGGCCGTCGTGATCTCGAACATCGTGATCGGCTCGCCGGCATTGGCCGTCTCGCAGCGCGAGAACGCGTCCGCGAGGCGGTCCTCGTCGACGAAGTGGCCGCCGCCGATCCCACCGATGCGGATCCGCTCGTGGAAGCGGACGAGGTGGGGCGAGGTGTAGACATGCGCCGCCAGCCCGCCCGCCTCAAGGATCGCCCGCATGAACGCGATGGTCGAGCCCTTGCCGTTGGTGCCGGCGACGTGGATCACCGGCGGCAACCGGCGCTCGGGGTGGTTGAGCCGTGCGAGCAGATGCTCGATCCGGCCCAGCGACAGGTCGATCGTGCGGGGATGGAGCGCCAGGAAGCGCGCCATCAGGGCGTCGGACGAGGCCATCGCCGGGCTCAGGCCGCCTCGGAGGCCGCGAGCGGCGCGCCGGCTTCGGACTTGTTGGTCAGGAGGCTGCAGAGGCGGGTGATCGTCTCCTTGAGCTGGTGCCGATGGACCACTTGGTCGACCATGCCGTGCTCGCGCAGGTATTCCGCCCTCTGGAACCCGTCCGGCAGCTTCTCACGGATGGTCTGCTCGATCACCCGCGGTCCCGCGAAGCAGATCAGGGCGCCCGGCTCCGCGAGGTGGACGTCGCCCAGCATGGCGTAGGAGGCCGTGACGCCGCCGGTGGTCGGATTGGTCAGCACCACGATGTAGGGGAGCCGGGCCGCGTTCAGCCGGCGCACCGCCACGGTGGTCCGCGGCATCTGCATCAGCGACAGGATCCCCTCCTGCATCCGCGCGCCGCCGGAGGCCGAAAACAGCACGTAGGGCGTGCGCTTCTCCAGCGCCGTCTCGGCGCCGCGCACGAAGGCCTCGCCGGCCGCCATGCCCAGCGACCCGGCCATGAATCCGAATTCCTGCGCGGCGAGCGTCATCGGCAGCCCGCCCACCCGGCCGAACCCGATCTTGAACGCATCCTGCAAACCGGTCTTGGCGCGGGCCTCCTTGAGCCGGTCGACGTAGCGCTTCTCGTCGCGGAACTTCAGCGGGTCGGGGGCGACCTCGGGCAGGGCCACGTCGATCCAGGTGCCCTCGTCGAACATCATCTTCAGGCGCGCCTGGGCGGCCATCTTCAGATGATGTTCCGAGCCGGGGATGACCCAGTGATTGGCCTCCACCTCCTTGTGGAACACCATCTGCCCCGTATCCGGGCACTTGACCCACAGGTTCTCGGGCGTCTCGCGCTTGAACAGGGTCTTGATCCGGGGGCGTACCACCTCCGAGATCCAGTTCATCGGTTCGACCATCGACTTGCGTCCGTCCGCTTCATGCCCGCGCAGATATCAGGTGCGGCGCATGCCGCCGCCAGGGGTGCCCGATCCGTCCCTCAGGCCGCGCGTCCCACACCCGCCGACCGTACGCCCGCGGCGAGTTCGCGGACCAGATCCGTCACCGCCGCGACGCTTCCGGCCTGCGGCCGGCCGTCGCCGTCGAGCGAGCGCACCAGGGCGTCCACGAGCGCCGAGCCGACCACGACGCCGTCGGCGCCCTTGGCGATCGCCGCCGCGTGCGCGCCGGTCTTCACGCCGAATCCGACCACCACCGGCAGGTCGGTGTGGCGACGGATGCGGGCGACAGCCTCCGAGACCTTGCCGAAATCGGGCGTCGCGGTCCCGGTGATGCCGGTGATCGACACGTAGTAGACGAAGCCCGCCGTGTTCGCKAGGACAACCGGCAGGCGGCGCTCGTCGGTGGTCGGCGTGGCGAGGCGGATGAAGGCGAGGCCCTTGCCGAGGGCCGGCAGGCACAGCTCGGAATCCTCCTCGGGCGGGAGATCCACGACGATCAGCCCGTCGACGCCGGCCGACACCGCGTCATCGAGGAACCGATCGACGCCGTAGGTGTGGATCGGGTTGTAGTAGCCCATCAGCACGATCGGGGTGCTGTCGTTGCCGGCGCGGAAGCGGCGGACGAGGTCGAGGGTTCGGGAGACGGTCTGGCCCGCCTTGAGCGCCCGCAGGCCCGACGCCTGGATCGCCGGACCGTCCGCCATGGGGTCGGTGAACGGCAGGCCGAATTCCAGGATGTCGGCACCCGCGTCCGGCAGGGCCTTGAGGACCTCCAGAGAGGTCTCGGCATCCGGGTCGCCGGCCATCACGTAGGTGACGAGGACGGCCCGGTTCTCCGCGCGGGCGCGGGCGAAGGTGGCGTCGATGCGGCTCGGCATGGTCTGGTGATATTCGCGGTTGCTGGGCCTCCGACGGCCCGGGGTTGCACCCGCGCTACACCAAAGGCATCGGCCCGTGAAGCGGGCGGCGCCCGCAACACGTCGTGGCGGTTGCGGGATGGCGTCGATCCGGGGCATCGGCCGCCGGCGAAACGCGGCCATGCGTGCCGCCCGGTTGCCGCGGCGACGGCGGCGGCCTAGCGGTCCCCCATGCCCGAAATACCTCTGCCGACGCGCCCCCTGGCCGCGCTCCTGTTCGACATGGACGGGACGATCATCAGCTCGATCGCCTCGGCGGAGCGGGTCTGGTCGCGCTGGGCGGAAGCGCACGGCCTCGACGTGGCGTCCTTCCTGCCGACGATCCACGGCGTGCGCTCGGTGGAGACGATCTGGCGGCTGAACCTGCCCGGGGTCGATCCGGAAGCCGAGGCCGACGCGATCACCCGGGCCGAGATGGAGGATGTCGGCGACATCGTCGCGATCCCGGGTGCGCGGGCCTTCCTGGAGGCGCTGCCGCGCGACCGCTGGGCGATCGTGACCTCGGCTCCCCGGGCGTTGGCGGCGCGCCGCCTCGCGGCGGCCGGCATGCCGGTCCCGGCCACGATGGTGGCCGCCGAGGACGTGACGCAGGGCAAGCCCGCGCCAGATTGCTTCCTGATGGCGGCCGACCGCCTCGGCGTGGCGGCGCCGGACTGCCTCGTGTTCGAGGATGCGCCGGCCGGAATCCGTGCGGCCGAAGCCGCGGGTGCGTGCGTGGTGGTGGTCACCGCCACCCATCACGAGGCGATGCGGACCGGCCATCCGGCGATCGCGGATTACAGCCGGCTCCGCATCGCGGCGGCGGCGGACGGATTCCGGGTGACAGCGGGCGCCTGAACGGCGCGTCCCGGCGGCGGCCCCGCTGGCGGCCTGCCTTGCGTCAGCGTATCGCCGACGGCCGCGACCGAACGCGCCCACGGGGCGCCCCGTATCGGGGGTCCGGGCAACGGGAGTCGTCATGGCAACGATCGATCGACGCCGCGTCCTCGGAGCCATCGCCGTCGGAGGCGCCGGAAGTCTCGGCCCAGCCGCCGCCGCCGAGGCAACGCCGGCCACGCTGTTCCCGCTGCCGCAATCCGTCATCCCGGTCCTCGGTGAACCGCAGGTCTTCCCGGTCCGCCGGATCTATTGCATCGGCCGCAACTACGCGGCCCATGCCCGGGAGATGGGCTCCGACCCGTCCCGTGAGCCCCCGTTCTTCTTCCAGAAACCGGCGGACGCCGTGCAGGTGGTCGCCGGCGGGATCGCCGATCATCCCTACCCGTCGCTGACCCAGAACTATCACCACGAGATCGAACTGGTCGCCGTGCTGAAGTCGGGCGGCCGCGATATTCCCGCCGCCCAGGCGCTCGATCACGTCTACGGCTACGCCACCGGCCTCGACATGACGCGCCGGGACCTCCAGCGCGGCATGGGCAACCAGAAGAAGCCCTGGGAGATCGGCAAGAGCTTCGACCTCTCCGCGCCGATCACCCCGATCCTGCCGGTGGCGCGGGTCGGCCATCTGGCGCGCGGGCGCATCCGCCTCGCCGTCAACGGCGCGGTCCGGCAGGAGGCCGACCTGTCGGACATGATCTGGTCGGTGGCCGAGCAGATCGCCGAGCTGTCGCGGGCCTTCGAACTCAAGGCCGGCGACATCGTCTTCTCCGGCACGCCGGAGAATGTCGGGCCGGTGGTCCGCGGGGACGTGCTCGCGGGGACGATCGAGGGCTTGCCGGACCTGTCGATCCGCATCGTGTGAGCCGCCGCGGCGCCGACGCCGGCTTGGCGGGGGGACGGCGCGGCCTTATCCGGTGCGGAACGGCGGGGCCGGGAGCAGCCAGTCGATGATCAAGCCGAACCTCTTCGAGACCGCCGAGGGACGCCGGCTCGTGGAGGCCCGCTCCGATCCGGCGTGGCGCCGTTGGGGGCCGTATCTCAGCGATCGGCAGTGGGGCACCGTCCGGGAGGATTACAGCCCGGGGGGCGACGCCTGGGACTACCTGCCCCACGACCACGCCCGGTCCCGCGCCTATCGCTGGGGCGAGGACGGGATCGGCGGCTTCGGCGACCGGCACCTCAACTGGTGCCTGTCCCTCGCCCTCTGGAACGGACAAGACCCGATCCTGAAGGAGCGCCTGTTCGGCCTGACCAACGAGGAAGGCAATCACGGCGAGGACGTCAAGGAACTCTATTACTACCTGGACGGAGTCCCGACCCACGCCTTCATGCGGATGCTGTACAAGTACCCGCAGGGCGCCTTCCCCTACGCGCGCCTGGTCGAGGAGAATGCGCGGCGCGGCCTCGACGACCCGGAATTCGAGCTCCTCGACACGGGCCTGTTCGACGAGGGCCGCTACTTCGACGTCGCGATCGCCTACGCCAAGGCCGCGCCCGACGACATCCTGATGCGGGTGACCGTCACCAATCGCGGCCCGGACCCCGCCGCCGTGACGCTGCTGCCGCAGCTCTGGGCGCGCAACACGTGGTCGTGGAAGCAGGGGACGCCGAAGCCGGAGCTGACGGTGGGATCCGAGGGCTCGGTCTGGGCGCGCCATCCTGCGATGCCGCCCCTGCGCTTCTTCGCCGAGGGGGCAGCCGAGCTGCTGTTCACCGAGAACGAGACCAACACGCACCGGCTCTTCGGAAGCGGCCCTGCCGAGGGTTTCTACAAGGACGGGATCGACCGGTGCGTGGTCGGCGGCGACCGGTCCGCCGCGAACGCGCTGTCGGGCACCAAGTGCGCCGCCCGCTACGACCTGCATCTCGGCCCCGGCGAGAGCCGGACCCTGCGCCTGCGCCTGCGCCCCGAGACCGCGCCCGGCGAGCCCTTCGCGGAGTTCGACGCCGTCTTCGCCGCCCGCCAGGCGGAGGCCGACGCCTTCTACGGGGCGCTGCAGGCGCCGATTGCCGACCCCGAGATGCGGCTCGTGCAGCGGCAGGCGCTGGCCGGCATGCTCTGGTCGAAGCAGCTCTACCATTACGACGTGCGCGAGTGGCTCGCCGGCGATCCGGCCCAGCCCGCGCCGGCCCCCGGGCGCCGGCACGGTCGCAATGGCGACTGGGCGCACCTGCGGGCCAACGACATCATCTCGATGCCGGATGCCTGGGAATATCCCTGGTTCGCCTCCTGGGATCTGGCCCTCCAGGCGATCGTGTTCGGCCTGATCGATCCCGACTTCGCCAAGAACCAGCTGCTGCTGCTGGTCGACGAGGCCTATACCCATCCGAACGCCGCGCTGCCCGCCTACGAATGGGGCTTCGGGGACGCTAACCCGCCGGTCCACGCCCTCGCCGCCTGGCGGGTGTTCGAACTCGACCGCTCGCTCACCGGCACGCCGGATCACGCCTTCCTCAAGCGGATCTTCAACAAGCTGACCCTGAACTTCACGTGGTGGGTGAACCGCAAGGATTCCGAGGACCGCAACCTGTTCCAGGGCGGGTTCCTCGGCCTGGACAACATCGGCATCTTCGACCGGTCCAAGCCCCTGGGCGACGGCGCCTCACTCACCCAGTCCGACGCCACCGCCTGGATGGCGACCTACGCCCTCAACCTGATGCGGATCGCCATCGAGCTGGCGCTCGGGGATCCGACCTACGAGGACATGGCGGAGAAGTTCTTCGAGCACTTTCTCCTCATCGCAGGCGCCACCGGCGCGGGCGTCTGGGATGAGCCGGACGGCTTCTTCTACGACGTGATCGAGACCCGCGACGGCCAGCGCCTCCCGATCCGAGCTCGGACCATGGTCGGCCTGATCCCGATCCTCGCCGTCGCGGTGATCAACGCATGCGACCTGGACCGGCTGCCCTCGTTGCGCGACCGGATGCAGTTCTTCCTGAAGAACAGACCCGACCTCGCCACCCTGGTTTCGCGCTGGAACGAGCCCGGCGACAGCCAGTCGGCCTTGCTCTCGCTGCTGCGCGGGCACCGGCTGAAGGCGCTGTTGCACCGCGCCCTCGATCCGGACGAGTTCCTCTCGGATTTCGGCCTGCGGGCCGTCTCCCGCGTCTATGCCGACACGCCGTTCTGCTTCGCCTGGGACGGCCGCGACCTGGGCCTCGCCTACGAGCCCGCCGAGTCGCGCTCGCGGCTGTTCGGCGGCAATTCGAACTGGCGGGGGCCGGTCTGGATGCCGGTCAACTACCTGCTCATCGCCGGATTGAACCGCTTCCACGACTATTACGGTCCGGATTTCCGGGTCGAGGCCCCCACGGGCTCGGGCCGGACCTTTTCGCTGCGCGAGATCGCCGATCACCTCTCCCGGCGCCTGATCGGCCTCTCGACCCGCGGTCCGGACGGGCGTCGGCCCGTCTACGGGGACAGCCGGATCGAACAGGAGGATCCGCATTTCCGCGACCTGATCCTGTTCTACGAATACTATCACGGGGACACGGGCCGCGGGGTCGGTGCGTCGCACCAGACCGGCTGGTCGGGGCTCGTGGCCCTCCTGATCCAGGAGGTGGCGACCGCAGCCGCCGAGGCACCGGCCTCGGACTGGCTCTAGCGGTCGCGGCGCCGACTTGGCCGTTACTCGGCCGCCTGCTGCATCCGCAGCCTCTGGTCCTGCCCGATCTGGCGGGAGATCGTCGACCGGCGGGCGCTGTAGACCGCGGAGACCAGCGGGTAATCCACCGGGAGGCTCTACTTGGCCCTGTAGGCCTCGGGCGTGAGACCGCGCATCGTCAGGTGTCGCCGCAGCGCCTTGTAGGGTTTGCCGTCCTCGAAGCTGATCAAGGTATCCGGCCGGATCGAAGCGCGGATCTGCGCCTCGGTCGGGCGCCTCACCAGGGGTTCGACCGGCCGGTCCAAGGCAGTGATCGAGCGATGAACCTCGGAGAGCAGGTCGGGCAGCGTTCCGGCGGGGACGCTGTTCCGCGTGATGTAGGCACTCAGGATCTTTGCGGCGAGTTCGACGCTCGGCGATGTCGTCTGCATGGTCGTCACCTCGATTCTACACGTTTCAGATGTCAGCTCATCGGTTTCGTCGGGTGCTTCGCCGCCGACGGCCGGTCGTTATTCCGATTACAGGTCGACCCGTGCCGGAGGCGGCGGTACCGCGCATTATGCGCCCTGCCGCTGCCGCTACAACCGAGCCGCGCATTTATCGCGTCGATATTTCTACTTAGGATTGAGAATTACGGTCAACGACGAATCAACGGACGCGTCGTTGTTCCGGCTCAAGTGCGGTATTGAGGACTTACCTGCCCGCCGGGCGCCGAGGAGACAGCGAACACATGGAAGCCCTGGTCGTCGGCGCTGGCGTGGTCGGTCTCGCCATCGGGCGGGCGCTCGCGCTGCGTGGGCATGCCGTCATCGTGGCGGAAGCCGAGGAGACCTTCGGAACCGGGGTGTCGGCCCGAAGCTCCGAAGTGATCCATGCGGGCATGTACTATCCGAGCGGCTCCGAACGCGCGCATCACTGCGTCGAAGGCGCAAAGCGCTTATACAACTTTTGCGCGAGTCACGGTGTCCCGCATCGCGCGTGCGGCAAGCTGATCGTCGCGTCGGACGATGCGGAGGCCGAGAAGATCGCGGCGATCCGCCGGCAGGGCGAGGCCAACGGCGTCGCCGGCCTGGAGCTTCTCGACGGGGCCGCCGCCCGGCGCCTGGAGCCGCATCTCGCCTGCACCGTGGCGCTGCATTCGCCGCGCACCGGCATCGTGGACAGCCACGCGCTGATGCTCGCCCTGCTCGGCGCGATCGAGGATCACGGCGGCGCCCTCGCCCTGCGCACTCCGGTCGAGGGCCTTTCGCGGCGGGACGGGCAGTGGCAGGCCGCGTTCGGCGGCGCCGAGCCGGGCACGATGGCCTTCGACGCGGTGATCAACGCCGCGAGCTTCGGTGCCCCGGCCCTGGCGGCCCGCACGGACGGCTATCCGGCCGCGCGCGTCCCGACCCTGCGCCTCGCCCGGGGCAATTACTTCGGCTGCACCGGCAAGCCGGCCTTCTCACGCCTGATCTATCCGGCCCCGCGGATCGACGGCGGCCTCGGCATCCACCTGACCCTCGACCTTGCCGGGCGCACCCGTTTCGGACCCGACGTCGAATGGGTGGACGGCTTCGACTACCGGGTCGATCCGCAGCGCGCCGAGGCCTTCTACGGGGCGATCCGGCGCTACTGGCCGGGCCTGCCCGACGGGGCGCTCTATCCCGATTATGCCGGCCTGCGCCCGAAGCTGACCGGGCCGGGCGAGCCGGCGGCGGACTTTTGGATCGACGGGCCGGCCGAGCACGGCTTGCCGGGGATCGTGCACCTGTTCGGGATCGAGAGCCCGGGGCTGACCTCCAGCCTGTCGCTGGCCGAGGCGGTGGCCGACCGCCTGGACGCCTGAACGGTCAGAAGAGCAGGTGCAGCGCCAGGGGCGCGAGGATCGCGGTCACGAAGGCGTTGAGCCCCATAGCGATGCCCGCGAAGGTCCCCGCCACCTCGCTGACCTGGAAGGCGCGCGCCGTCCCGATACCGTGGGCCGCGAGGCCCGCCGCGAAGCCCCGGGCGCGCATGTCGCGGATCCGCAGGATGTCCATCATCGGCGTCACCAGGATCGCACCGATGATGCCGGTGAGGATCACCAGGATGGCCGTGAGCGTCGGGTCGCCGCCCAGGGCCTCCGCGATGCCCATCGCGACACCCGAGGTCACGGATTTCGGGGCGAGGGAGACGAGGACGGGCTGGGGGATGCCGAGCAGCCGCGCGAGGGCGATGACCACGGCGAGCGTGGTGGCCGAGCCCGCGGCCAGGGCGGCCAGCATGGGCGCCAGCGCGCGCAGGACCGTGGCCCGCCGCTCGTAGAGCGGCATGGCCAGCACTACGGTCGCCGGCCCGAGCAGGAAGTGGACGAACTGCGCGCCCTCGAAATAGGCTGGATAGGGCGTTCCGGTGATCGCCAGGACGGCACCGACCATGGTGACCGTGATGAGCACGGGGTTGGCGATCGGGTGCCGCCCCGTCGCGGCGGCGATCCGGTCCGCCAGGACGTAGGCGGTCAGCGTCACCGTGAGCCAGAGGAGCGGCGTCTTGGCGAGGTAGACCCAGAGCGAGAAGTCGCCGCCCACGCGTCAGGGCTCCCGGCCGGTCCCGCGCCGCTCGACCAGGGCCGCGACGGCGCGGAAGACCAGGACTGTGACGAGCAGCGACAGGGCGGTCGAGACGACCAGCACGAGGGCCAGCTTCGCGCCCTGCGCCCGCAGGAGGTCGAGGCGGCCGACGACGCCGACGCCCGCGGGGACGAAGAGGAGCGACAGGTTCATCAGCAGCCCGCGCGCGGTCGATTCGAGCGTGCCGTCGGTGAGCGGCTTCGGCAGCACGCGCGGCAAGCCGAGGCGGGCGTTGTCGCGCAGCAGCAGGAAGGCGAACATCAGGCCCATGCCGATCACCGGGCCTGGGATCGGCACGCCCGCGCCGCGCGCGAGGGCTTCGCCCAGCAGCTGGGCGAGAAGGATCAGGGCCAGGCTGGCGATCATCGCGGGAGGCCGGGCCTACGCGGCCGCGACGCCCTGCTGGCCGCTCCGCCGGGCGGCCGCGATGGCGGCCTCGTCGAAGCCGAGCAGGCGGCCGAGGCGCTCCACCAGGGCCTCCTCGAATTCGTCGACGTTGCCGTCCGCAGCGGCGACCGACCACGCCATGGTCAGCAGGTCCTGACGCTCCGTCCGGTCGGCCTCGTGCGGGATCATCTCCACGAGGCTCGCCACGTCGCGCACCTCCGCGTCCATGGCGGTGGCGCGCGCGATCAGAGCCCGCGCCGCGTCCGGACCGTCGGCGTAATGGCCCTGCACGAGGCGCGAGAGGCGCTCGCTCTCGGCGGGCGCCAGGATGCCGTCGACGCGGGCGACGTGAACGAGGAGCGCGGTGGCCGCGAGATGCGTCTCGTCCACGGCCTGTTGCGTGCCGACGCCGAGGGCCTCGGCCGCGTAGGCGCGCAGGCGTGCGATCAGGGACATGGCGGCTCCGGGGGGATCGTGCAGTGCAACAGTTCGGTCCCTGGTGTCGCGCCGTCAAGCATGCGACCGCACGTGACGCCCGACCGTGGCCGGCTTGCATCGCCGCCGTGGGGTTCAGCGGCGCGCAGCCGCCTCGGCCCCCGTCACGAGGGGGGCCAGGATCGCCTCGGCAGCCCGGGCCTCCGCCGGGCCTGCCTCCGCGGGCGTGCCGGACCGGAAGGGCGGCGCCGGGGCGTACTCGGCGACGAGCTGCGCGGTGCGGGCGTAATCCGGCCCGCGCAGGCGTGCGGCGAGCGCCAGCCCGAAATCCAGTCCCGCCGAGATGCCGGCCGCGGTGACGCGGTTGCGGTCGAACACGACGCGCTCCGCCGCCGGTTCGGCGCCCAGGAGCGGAAGCACCGTGTCGCGCACGCTCCAGTGCGAGGTGGCGCGGTAGCCGCGCAGCAGGCCCGCAGACCCCAGGATCAGCGACCCGGTGCAGACGCTCGTGACCCAGGCCGACCGGGCGGCACGGTCGCGCAGGAAGTCGAGGAGCGCCGGGTTGCCCATCTGGGCCGGCGTACCGTCGCCCCCGGGGACGAACAGCACGTCCAGATCCGCCGGGCAGGTCGCGAAGGTGTGGGTCGCCACCAGGGCGAGGCCGGTATCGCTCGTCACCGGGCCGGCCGCCTCGCCGACGAGATGGAGGCTGCCCGGGGCCAATCCGGCCAGCAGCGTCTGCGGCCCGACGAGATCCAGGGCCGTCAGGCCCGGATAGAGCAGCATGGCGATCCGGACGGGCCGGTCGGCCGGGACCGGACCCGGCCCATCCGCCGCGACGGCGGCCGCAGCGGGACGGGTTGGCCAGAGCAGGGCAGCAGCGAGCGCAGCGGCAACGACGTCGCGGCGGCGAGCCTCCGGGGCGATCACGGACGGGTCACAGGGGCCAGGCCGCGTCGCGGTAGGCGCTGTCCCAGAACAGCCATTCGAGGCGCGTGGCCTGCGCGAAGGCGTGGTGCATGCGGGCGCGCTCGGCGGCCGCCACGTCCCGGGCCGCCCGATCGGTGGCGGCGATCATCGCCGCCACCGCCTCGGCGAAATCCGCACCCGCATAGGTGTCGATCCAGGCCCGGTACGGGTTATCCGTTGCGGCGCGGGCGAAGATGTCGTCGCCCACCGCCTTGTAGATCCAGAAGCAGGGCAACAGGGCCGCGCACAGCACCGGGAAGGTCTCGGCATAGGCCGTGGCCACGAGGTAGCTGACATAGTGGTCGCAGGCCGGCGTCAGCGGCGTGGCCGCGAAGGTCTCCGCATCGATGCCGTAGTCGCGGAAGAAGCCGCCATGGAGCGCGCGCTCGACGACGATCGCCTCCTGCGCCGCGCGGGAGAAGTGCACGATCGCGTCCGGATCCGGCGCCTTCGCGGCGGCGAGGCTCAGCGCCCGGCCGAAGCCGATCAGGTAATGCGCGTCCTGCACGATGTAGTGCCGGAAGCGGTCCTGCGGCAACGTGCCGGCGGCAAGCTCGGCGTTGAACGGCATCGACCGGATGGTCTCGTAGGCGCCGGCGTTGCGCGTCCAGGCCTCCCGGGAGAAGGAATCCGGCCCCTTGCGCGTGTCAGCGGTCTCGGGCGGCGCCATGCCCTAACCCTGCCGCTGGGCGTGCGTGACGGCGACGTGGATCAGCTCGGCGAGGGTGCGCACGCCGAGCTTCTGACGCATCTGCGAGCACGCGTTGGTCACGGTCTTGTAGCTCACCGACAGGTCGGCCGCGATGGCGCCGTAAGACCGCCCCTGGGCGAGGCGCGCCAGGATCTGCTGCTCGCGCGGGGTGAGCTGCGATTCCGGCGTGCGCCGGGCGTCGGCGCGCAGCATCGCCACCTCGGTGGCCAGCCGCCGATCGAGATAGACCTCGCCGACGCGGACCTTGGCGAAGGCCTCGAACAGCTCGGCCGAGGCGTGATCCTTGAGGACGTAGCCGAGCGCGCCGGCCTCGAGGGCGCGGGCGACGATGACCGGATCGTTGTGCATGCTGAAGACCAGGATGCGCGTCTCGGGAGCGACTGCCCGGATCCGGCGGATCAGGCCGAGCCCGGCCATGCCGCTGCCCTGGAAGGTCAGGTCGCAGATCACCACCGGCGGCCGGAGCCGGTGGAAGATGCGGTAGCCGCCGACTACGGTGGTCGCTTCGGCGATGGTTTCGACGCCGGAATCCTCAAGGACGCGTCGACAGCCCTGCAGGACGATCGGGTGATCGTCGATCACGAGAACCGGCAGGCGCGTGGCGGCGGCGTCGATCTGGGATGCGATGGCGTTCATGCGCTCGGCGCGGTGCTGGTCTCTTCGCCCCGGCCAGGCGGAACGGGGATCGTGATCCGGACGATCGCCCCGGGGCCGGCATTGTCAAGGGTGAAGGTGCCGCCGAGGGCCTCGACGCGCTCACGCATCCCCGACAGACCGAGCCCCGTGCCGTGCTCCGGTGGAATCCCGGTCCCGTTGTCGCGGATGGTGAGGTCGAGCCGGCCGCCGGTCTCGGTCGCCTCGGCCTCCACCCGCGTCGCGGCGCCGTGCCGCACGGCGTTGGTGGCGCTTTCCTGCACGCAGCGGAAGACCGTGAGGTCGACGAGGTCACCGTAGCCCCGGGCCAGCCCGTCGAACCGGCCCACGAGCGTCAGGCCGGGATGGCGCTGCCTGAAACCGCGCAGGAGCAGGTCGAGGCAGGTCGCCAGCGGCGCCTGTCCCAGGCCGTGTGGCCGCAGGCGGTTGAGGAGTTCGCGGTTGACGGTCTGGACCTGACCGACGATGGCGCTGATCTCGGCCGCCCGGGCGGCGAGCTTCTCCCGGCTGGGCTCGGCGGTTCCGGACGCGATACGGCCAATCGAAGCGGCGTTCGCCTCCAGCGCGAAGAGGCAGGGACCGAACTCGTCGTGCAGTTCCAGCGCTGTGCGCCGGCGCTCGTCGTCCTGGGCGGTCAGCAACTGGCGATTGAGCCGGCCGTTGGCGGAGCGGACTTCGCTCAGGGCCTCGGCGACCTTGTTGAAGCGCTCGGCGATCACCGCCAGCTCCCGGGCGCCGGGCGGCTCCAGGCGGGCGGTGTAGTCGTGGTGCTCCAGCTGGGTCAGGCCGGCGCCGAGCCGCCGCAGCGGCGCGAGGATGCGGCCCAGCGCGATGTAGAGGGCGATCAGCATCGCGGCGTTGATCGCCAGCGTGGTCAGCGAGAGCGCGCGGGCATAGCCCCAGATCTCGTCGATCTCGTCCATCGGCTGGGTGGTGATCTGGGCGGTGCCCAGGCGCTTCCCCTCGACCGCGATCGGCAGCGCGTGGCGCTCGATGGGCGGCATGATCAGCTCGGCGAACCAACGCGGGGCTTCCCGGTCGGCGCGCGCCGGCGGCAGCGGCTGGCCGATCTGTTCGCCGTCCGCGTCGAGGACCGCCACCCGAACGTGCCGCAGCACCCTGAAGCGCAGGTCCAGGGTCTGGAGCAGCGAGTCCGGCGCGGCGGTGTCGGAGAGGCGGATCGTGTCGGCCACCAGCGATTCGACGGTGGCCAGGGAGGCGCGCGTCTCGACCCGCACCGCCGAGCGGGCGTTCAACACGATCACCGCGCAGGAGATCAGGGCCGCGAAGGCGTCGATGAGGAGGACCACCGCGACGAGCCGCGCGCGCGTGGACCAAGCCGACCAGGGCCAGCGGTTGGCACGCAGGCCGGGCGGCGGCGGGGTCGCCGCAGATCTCGGGGGCAGGTTCGGGCGTGTATCCACGCCGAGACGCATAGCGACCACGTCGGCGAAGTCCATGCCGACCGTGGCCGGCGACGCCGCGGACGCGTTGACCCGGCCGGTGCGCCGAACACCGATTCTTAAGCGCCGAGGCGTAATCTTGTGGATAGCCAAGCCAGGACTGGCTGGGCAAGCAATCCGGACCGACATCATTGCGCCGTATTGCAGCTTCTCTATCGCCGACAGAGTCGAACCACCTCCACCTACCTGGGGGATGGCGGCCGGTCATGGGGAGCCCGGTCGCGCGCGGCGTGCATCGTGTCAGAGACCCCGGCCTATGAATGATCTCAATCTCGACCCGTCCGAGACGCGGACCCAGCGGATGCCGACAGGCCGCTCCGGGCCGGCACTGAACCTTCGGGTCGTCCTGTTCAGTCTCGCTGGCGCGAGCGCGCTGGCGGGCTTCGGCGTCGCGGCCTCGACGGTGATGGCCGGTCTCGCCGCGCCGTCACCCGTCAAGTTCGTCGCGTCCGGCCGAGCCGGAGATTGGCCCGAGCTGAAGGACGGGCTTCCCGTGATCAAGGGCTCCGTCCAGGCGGCGCCCGCACTGGTGCAGGCCGCCAAGCCCGAGACGCCGGCCCTGCGGATGGCGTCCCTGCCGGAGGCCTTCGCACCCGTCACGCCCGCACCGAAGGCGCCCGCCGCCCCGCCGCCGGCGGCGTCGAAGCCCGTAACGGGCGCCGCGGCCCCTGTGCCCCCGACGCAGCGCATCCCAGTCCCGTCCCCCGTCGCGCCGATGACGGCCACGCGGGAAGTCGCGCCCCTGGGGCCGACCCGCACGGCGACGCTGCAGCCCCCCCGGCCCGCCGAGACGGTCCGGGCTCGCGAACTGGTCGAGCCGGCCGTGCCGAACGCGGCTCCGGTTGCCGAGCGGGCCGAGCGGCCCGAGGCGGTCGAGCGCGCCCCAAAGATCGAGAAGGCCGAAAAGGCCGAGCGCGCACAGAAGTCCGACCGGGCCGAGAAGCCGGCGCCCAAGCCGGTCGCCGCGCGCAAGGCGCCCGCGACGGCGAGACCGGCCGACAAAGCCAAGGGCGCCGCCCCCGCCACCCTCGCCCAGGCTGAGCCCGCCGAGGCGGAGGAGACCGAGGTGTTGGGTATAAAGCTGCCGTCCCTGGCGCCGGCCGGGCGGAAGCTGAAGGAAAGCGTCGACGCCCTCGGCGACGCCGTCAAGAACGTGTTCTGATCCGTCGCTCCGGGCGCGGCGCCGGCTGAACCGGCCGCTGGCCCGCGCGGACGACAGTCGCCGCGCTGCGGACCGCTTCCCGAAAAGGCCCCCGCCCTACGGGCGGAGGCTGGGTTCAGGCCCGGCCGGAACTGCGTCCGGGCTTGTGGTCGCCCTTCGGCCCGGGCCGTTCCACCTTGCGCTGATGCTTGCCGGCGCGCGGGCTAGCGAACCCCTTCGGACCACTCGGCCGATCATTGCGCTCGGCCGGTCCGCCGTCGCCCGCGAGGGCCTCGACCTGGATCTCCGGCGAGCCGTTTCGGGCGAAGGCCTCCGCGAAGCGAGCCGCCGCGTTGCCGCGGATCTCGAACTTGGTCTCGCGGTCGAAGATCCGGATGGCACCGATCTCCTGGCGCCCAATCCCGCCCCGGCGCGTCAGCATCGGCAGAAGGCGACGGGGATCGGCATTGTCCCGGCGGCCGAGATTGAGCCTGAACCAGACCGCCGGCCCCATCGCGGCGATCCGCTCCGGATCCATCGGGTCGTAGGGCGGCCGCTCGCCCCGCGGCGCACGACCTTCACCGGGATCGCTGACCTCCTCGGGCGCCGGCAGGCGGGTGCGGTAGACGCGGGCCAGCAGGGCGGCCAGTTCCGCCGGGCTCTTGCTCGCCAGCAGCGTGTCGGCGAGGGCGACGTCCTCCTCGGCCGGCGGCTCGGCGAAGAGGGGGTCGGAGAGCATGCGCTCGCCGTCGAGGCGCCGGATCTCGTCGGCCGAGGGCGGTCCCGACCATTCGGGGCTGACCTTGGCGATGGCGAACATCTGCTCGGCCCGCCGCCGCCGGGAATTCGGGATCAGGAGCACCGAGGTGCCCTTGCGACCGGCGCGGCCGGTGCGGCCGCTGCGGTGCTGCAGCACCTCGGCGTCGTGCGGCAGATCCGCGTGGATGACGAGGCTCAGCGACGGCAGGTCGATCCCGCGGGCGGCCACGTCGGTGGCAACGCAGACCCGGGCGCGGCCGTCGCGCAGGGCCTGGAGAGCGGCGTTGCGCTCACCCTGACCCAGTTCGCCCGAGAGCGCGACCACGGAGAAGCCCCGCTCGGTCAGGCTGGCCTGAAGGTGGCGGACGGCGTTGCGGGTGTTGCAGAAGACCATCGCGGTCGTGGCATCCGCCTCGCGCAAGAGGTTGAGCACGACGTGCTCGGTCTCCCGCGGCATGATCCGCACCGCCCGGTAGGCGATGTCGGCGTGCCCCTTGGTCTCGCTCTTGATGGCCAGGCGGAGGGCGCCGCGCTGATACCGCTCGGCCAGCGTCTCGATCGCCTTCGGCAGGGTGGCGGAGAACAGATAGGTGGCCCGCTCCGACGGCGTCGCCGAGAGGATGAATTCGATATCCTCCCGGAAGCCGAGATCGAGCATCTCGTCGGCCTCGTCGAGGATCACGGCCCGCAGGGCGGTCGGGTCGAGATTGCGGCGCTCGAGATGGTCGCGCAGGCGACCCGGCGTGCCCACGACGATGTGGGTGCCCTCGGCGAGCATCCGGCTCTCCCGGCGCGGATCCATGCCGCCGACGCAGGCGGCGACGCGGCCGCCAGCGGGACCATAGAGCCAGGACAGCTCGCGCTGCACCTGCAGGGCGAGTTCCCGGGTCGGGGCGATCACGAGGGCGAGGGGGGCCGCCGGGGGCGGCAACATCTCCGACTCGCCCATGAGGATGCTCGCCATGGCAAGACCGTAGGCCACGGTCTTGCCGGAGCCGGTCTGCGCGGAGACGAGGAGGTCGCGGGAACCGGCGGCCGCTTCCAGCACGGCGGCCTGGACCGGGGTCGGATCGGCGTAGCCGCGGTCGGCTAGAGCCCGCGCGAGGGGGGCGGGCAGGGTCGGGAAAGGCAAGTTTCGGGAACTCTCAACGGCCGCRCCGCGCCCGGCAGCGCGCCATCGCGCAGCATAGGAATCAGGCGCCGGACTTTATTCGGGTGGCGGCACGGTAACGCCTCGCGGGCCGACTGACCACTCCCGCCGCAGCATGGGGCGGTTGCGCCCGCTCAATCGGTGCGGTCATCACTGGCACCGGCCGACGCCTGTCCTATGAAACGGTCAAGTCTCGGATACGGCATCATCGATGCGGGTCGACCAAGGAACACCACCGACATGACGGCAGCCCTTCGGGTGGCGGCAGCCTGGGCGACGGTTCTGGCCTTTGCGTGGTTCGGCAAGGCCTGGCTCGGCGACCTGTCGCAGCCTCTCTTCGCCAGCGGGTTATTCGCGTGGCTGCTCGCCGTCATCGTCTGGGCAGCCTTCGGCGTGGTGCACGAGGCGGAGGAACTGGCTCACCGCCTCGGCGAACCCCTGGGCACCCTGGTCCTGACGCTGGCGATCGTCATCATCGAGGTGGCGCTGATCTCCGCCGTCATGCTGTCGGCAAAGGACGCGCCGACCCTCGGCCGCGACACGATGTTCGCGGTCCTGATGATCGTGCTGAACGGCGTCGTGGGCCTCGGGCTCCTCGTCGGCGGCCTGCGCCACCATCAGCAACGCTACAACCTGCAGGGCGCCTCGGCCTTCCTGTCGGTGATCATCCCGCTCACCACCATCGCGCTGATCATCCCGAACTTCACGAGCTCCACCAGCGACGGCACCCTGACGACTTTTCAGGCGGTGACATTCTCGGCCTTCACGCTGGCGCTCTACGGCGTGTTCCTGCTGATCCAGACCGGCCGGCACAGCGAGTTCTTCATCGACGCGGAGGCCCGGGAGACGGGCGAGCCCGCGACCGATCGGGCTCCGGCCTCGCGCGGCAGCGTCGCCAAGCATATCGGCCTTCTGCTCGCCAACGTCCTGCCGATCGTGATCCTGGCCAAGAGCCTCGCGGCGATCCTCGACCACGGCATCGCCGCGCTCGGCGCCCCGTCGGCGCTCGGCGGCGTGCTGATCGCCGCCATCGTGTTCACCCCGGAGGGCATCTCGGCGCTGAGGGCGGTGGCGCGCAACGAACTCCAGCGGGCGATCAACCTGTGCCTCGGCGCGGCCACCTCGACGGTCGGCCTCACCGTGCCGGCGGTCCTGACCATCGGGCTGCTGACCGGCCAGACCGTGGTGCTCGGCCTCAAGCCCACCGAGATGGCCCTGCTCGCCGTGACGCTCATCCTCAGCGCGCAGACCTTCTCGGGCTCGCGCACCACAGTGCTGGAGGGCGCGGTGCACCTCGTGCTGTTCTTCGTCTACCTCGTGCTGATCTTCAGCCCCTGACGCACGGCGCTCAGGCGCCGAAGCGCTCGGTGCGGATCAGGCCCGGGGCGACGCCTTCCGCCAGGATCAGGTCGGAGGCCGCGGCCACGAACCGGTTCGAGCCGCAGAGGAACACCTTCCCGGGCGCTCCGAGCCGCGCCAGGGCGTCGGCGACGAGGGTGGCGTCGATGCGCTTGCCTCCAGGCTCCCGGGTGGTCGCCAGATGCAGGGAGAAGTTGGAATCAGCTTGCGCGAACCTCTCCAGCTCGGCCAGCGCGATCGCCTCCGCGCGGCTGCGGACGGAGTAGATCAGGGCCGCCGGGATCGCGCGCCAGCCCTGCGCCCGCCGCCGCAGCATCGCCAGCAGCGGCACGACGCCGGACCCGCCGCCGCCGAGCAGCAACGGCCCGCCATCGGGACCGTCCCAGGAAAATGAGCCTCCGATCGGCCCGCGCAGCTCGACCCGGTCGCCGACCTCGGCGACGT
The DNA here is from genome assembly GCF_056403155.1 of Methylobacterium sp. P3_A11. NCBI lineage: Bacteria > Pseudomonadati > Pseudomonadota > Alphaproteobacteria > Hyphomicrobiales > Methylobacteriaceae > Methylobacterium > Methylobacterium sp. P3_A11. Next base: position 1,102 of record NZ_JBFUGA010000039.1, on the reverse strand, counting down.
GCGAGAACCAGCCGGAGACCTCGCCGTCCGGCAGCGTCTCGATCATCAGCTCGAGGGTGCCGCTGCCGTCCTGCGCCGAGGCGACGGAATAGCTGCGCTGGGCTTGGTAGCCATCCTCGGCGGTGAGGCGGACATCGACGTGCTGCCCGGCCCGATAGGCCTCCGCGAGGCTGCAGCGCAGCCGGACGCTCTTCACATGGGGCGTGACCGGCGCGATCGCGGTGATCTCCGCCTGATGCCAGCGGAAGACGATGGGCTCAATCACCGATGTAGCGCTGCTCACGCCAGGGATCCCCGTACATGTGGTAGCCGCGCAGCTCCCAGAAGCCGGCGGTATCGGTCTGGGTGAAGCGGAGGCCCTTCACCCATTTGGCGCTCTTCCAGAAATAGAGGTGCGGCACGAACAGCCGAGCCGGGCCGCCGTGATCCGGGTGGATCGGCTGGCCCTCGTAGCGCGTCGCCACCAGGGCGCGACCGCCCACGAGGTCTGCCACCGGCACGTTGGTGGTGTAGTCGTCGTGGGATTCCGCCAACAGGAAGCCGGTCGGCGCCGTGATCCCGGCATCCGCCAGCAGGTCGTCGAAGCTGACGCCCTCCCAGGTCGTGTCGAACTTCGACCACTTGGTGACGCAGTGGATGTCCCCGTGCCACGTCGTCCGCGGCAGCGCCTCGAACGCCTCCCAGCTCCACGCCTTGATCGGCCGGGATCCCTCGCGCAGCGTGAACCGCCACGCGGCGAGGTCGACGGCCGGGTTGGGGCCGATCTGCAGGATCGGAAAATCGTCGGTCAGATATTGGCCCGGCGGCAGGCGCGCACCGGTCTCGGGCGGCTGCCTGCGCCCGACGAAGCCCCGTGTCACCATTCCGGCCTCCGATCCACGCTTCCGGCCCGGTTTGGTGCGGCGGAACACCTCACGTCAAGCCGCCACGTGCGGCCGAACAAACGCCCCAAAGCTCGGGTGTGCTAGCTGGACTGTGCCGGTCCCCGGCACGAATCACCTGCTTTCAGGGGGAAGTCATGAAGTACCTTCTCGCGACGAGCCTTGTCGTCGGGAGCCTCGCCACCCTCGCGCCGGCCGCGCAGGCGCGCGACGGGATGGAT
>NZ_JBFUGA010000038.1:0-47924 GCF_056403155.1 Methylobacterium sp. P3_A11 | reverse complement strand
CCGCGAGCCCCGCGAGGGTGGCCGCCACCGCGGCGAGCGCCGCCGCGAGGCCGGCGAGTAAGCACCGCCGCGAACCCGCGCGGGCCTCGGCCGGCGCGGGATGTATCAGATGGGCGCGGTCCTCCGGGGCCGCGCCCTTTTTTTATGGCGCAGCGCACCCCTTTCGCCAGGATCACCAGATCGACGTGACCCATCCCTCATCGGGGGGAGAACGACGCGCGCCGGGGGCGAGGCCGCCGGGTTCGATCCAGGGGCTGCAATGGGTGGACCTCTGCCCGTCTGCGTCCGAGCAGCGAAAGCACGGCAGTCACGAAACGGGGATTCGGATTGCCCTGTTTCGTGACCGGTTCGTGCAGCCGACGATCCGCTGGCTGAAAGCCCCGAGCACGACGGCGAAGGAGAGGAAGCCGGCGACGGTCGGCATCCAGCGATGCGATCACAATCCATAGCATATCGAATGACGAAATTTTTTCGATCCTCTCAATCATTTGCGAAATGTGAATAGAGATCTGAATTCAAATAAAATACGACACTGTGCTGCATATGCCATATTATCGCGGATAAAGGATCGACATATTGCATCCCCGATTTGGGATGACGAGACTATGCGAACGTCGAAGCGGTTGCCGGCCTGGGGCGCTTTGTCTCTCGCCGCATGTCTAGGAGCTGGTATCGCTCATGCCGCTACGGTCGATCGCCAAATCCTTCCTGCGACGGCGCACTATGCGCGCGATGTCGACTGCAGCGACGTTCAGGTCGTTAGACCGATCATCCGTCCGCACACCCATCCGCTGGACGGCAGGATCAGCCCGAACCCGGCCGAGTCGGCCATGAGTCAAGGCGACAGTGCGATCTGCTTCGCCTACGCCACTGCCGACATGATCTCACAGCGCGAGGGCATCATCGTCTCGGCCCTCGATGTCGCGACCCAGTACTACTACGCCGACGCAAGCCGGCTCATGACGCTGCACAATCCGCAGCTGCAACGCTATCTGCGCGAACATCCTCAAATGATGGCCGAGATCTTGGAGGACCGCAACGACACCGACGTGAGCCGCGACCACAACCCCAAGCAGCTGCCTTACTTCGACAAGTTGGAAGACGGGCAGGAGGACGCGGCCGCTCTCCTCTACAACACGACCGGCCTGTGCTCCGATCGAGACTTGCCGTCCTTTGATGGCTACGCCCAACATGTCCGCCTGTTCTCAACGCTGCGCTACCGGGCGGGCATCACGCTGCATGACCGGAGCTACCGCAGCCTCGCCGGCACGGTCGAGAAGCTGCGCAATCCACTGACGGATCCCTTCAACGCCAGCTGGCTCGCCTACGTCGGTCACGCTTGCAAGCGTATCCCGTTACCGGCCCCGCTGCTGCCGGTCTCATACCGGATCGCCGACAATCAGCTCGATTTCATGGACCGGCTCGAACACGGTCATCCGCCGACGCGGGCCGAGAGCGATCGCCTGCTGGGCATGATCGACTACGCCCTCGATCACCACCGCACCCCAACGATCGGCTACAGCTGGTACCTGCTGGAGGACCGAGATCCGAAGGATCCGGACATGGCGGCCGACCACTCGAGCACCCTGCTCGGCCGCCGCCGCGTCGGGAGCACGTGCCAGTACCATCTGCAGGACAATACAGGGGAGTACTGCGCGCGGATGCGCCCGGGTATTGCCGCACGCTGCCGGTTGGGGCGGATTTGGGTGACGGACGAGGAGCTGCGCCGGACTCTCTATAGCGTCATCTATCTGCGATAGGCTTTTGAACCGCGAGCCGAAGCGCCTCCAGACGTGGAGCACACATCGTGGACCAGCGTGGTGGGTGGAGGTCACACGGGACCTGGGCTGTTCGGTCTGGTTGAACGACCGCTTGGGCCAAGGGGCCGAATTCTGTGCATCGACCCGAGGCGAAGCCGTCTGCTCTGGGGGGCGACGGCGGTCTATCCGGCTGCTGTAAGTCGAGACCAGCCTCAGAGAGACGATCGAGTTGGCGAGGTCGGAGGCCGCACAGCGCGATATCGGGCTGCGCGGCCCGAATTGCCCGGCCTGTCAAAGACAGCGACGTCGGCGCCGCCTCATCCGCGAGTCCGTTGCCGCCGAGCATTTGCAGCATGACCTCGGTGAAGCCGCCTCCTCGCGATCCGCCTCCTCGGCGGCCCACGGTTCGGCGCCGCCGGTGCGGATCGCCGACAGGGCCGGCCTCACCCGGCAGCGGACGCGACGGCTTTCGCGGCCTCTCTGCCTCCGAGGCACGTGGCGGAGGGAACGCGGCCCGTGCGTCTGCGTTCGACCGGCGACTTCACACCGGAGACCTCCATGGCCAACGACATGATGCACGACATCTTCAGCGGGGAGCCGAACATATCCACCACCGAGCGCGCCGTCTCGGTGGCTCTCGGGTTGGGGATCGCGGCCGTCGCTGCGCAGCCGCGGCCCAACAAGCTCCTGAGCCTGCTGGCCCTCGTCGTCGGCGTCGGCCTCGCGGTGCGCGGCGCCACCGGACATTGCGCCGTGAAGGCCGCGTCCGAACACATCTGAGCGCGACGGTCGATCGCGGCCGCAAAAAAGGGGCGCCCTGCGGGGCGCCCCTCGTCGTTTCAGGCCGTCGCGGGACGGGTCAGTAGGTGGTGGTGCGGCGGCCGGCGACCATGCCGTAGATGAACAGAACGACCACGGCGCCGACGACGGCGCCGATCAAGCCCGCCCCCTGGTTCGGTCCGTACCAGCCGATGGCCTGGCCCAGGAAGGTCGCCACGAAGGCGCCGACGATGCCCAGGATCGTGGTCAGGATGAAGCCGGCCGGCTCGTTCGGTCCGGGCATGAGGAACTTGGCGATGACGCCGGCGACGAACCCGATGATGATGGTCCAGAGGATACCCATAACAAACCCCAAGGCATGACTGTCGATGGCGGCAAAACGCTTCACGGCCCGCGACGGTTGCCCGCACCCCGCAGTGCGATGACGATTTTCCTCGGGTTCCGGCCTCGCCTGCGCGTGCGGCCCTTTACGGGCGGGGTGGCGCGGCGGCAGATACGCCGGTTCTGAGGTTGTGGAGACGGGCATGGACATTCAGCGGATCGAGCCGGGCAAGCGCATGGCGCAGGCCGTCACCTTCGGCGACATGGTCTACCTTGCCGGTCAGGTCGCCTCCGATACGGTCGGCACCGGGGTGACGATCCAGACCCAGCAGATTCTGTCGGAGATCGACCGGCTGCTGGCCGCGTCGGGCAGCGACAAGGCGCGCATCCTCTCGGCCACGATCTACCTCGCCGACATCGCGACCTTCGCGGAGATGAACGCCGCCTGGGATGCCTGGGTCTCACCGGAGAACCCGCCGGCCCGCGCCACCGTCGAGGCCAAGCTCGCCGCGCCCGAATACCTCGTCGAGATCGTGATCGTGGCCGCGAGGAGCCGGTGAGCGGCCGGCGCCGCGTCGTCCTGGCGGCTGCCGCAGCCGCCCTCCTGGGCAGCGTCCTGGCGGCCCTCCCCCAGGCGCGGCCGGCCTCCGCCGCCGAGGAGCGGGTCGTCAACATCTACAACTGGTCGGACTATATCGACCCGAAGGTGCTCGACGCCTTCACCCGCGAGACCGGGATCAAGGTCGTCTACGACACCTACGACAACAACGAGATCCTTGAGACCAAGCTGCTGGCGGGCCGGTCCGGCTACGACATCGTCGTGCCGTCGGGTCCCTACCTGCAGCGGCTGATCCGGGCCGGCGCCTTCCTGCCGCTGGACAAGTCCAAGCTGAAGAACCTCGGCAATCTCTGGCCGGAGATCACGAGCCGGCTGGCGGCCTACGATCCCGGCAACACCTACGCCGTCGATTACATGTGGGGCACGACCGGTATCGGCTACAATATCGCCGCCGTGCGGGAGCGCCTGGGCGCCAACGCACCGGTGAACTCGTGGAGCCTCGTCCTCAATCCCGCCTCGGCGAACAAGCTGAAGGAGTGCGGGATCATGATGCTCGACAGCCCCGAGGATCTGATTCCCAGCATGCTCCCGGCCTTCGGCGCCAAGGCGGATTCCAAGCGCTGGGACGACCTGACCCTGGTGACCGACGCCCTCTACAAGGTGCGCGGCAGCGTGCGGAAATTCCACTCGTCGGAATATATCCAGGCGCTCGCCAACGGCGATATCTGCGTGGCGGTGGGCTATTCCGGCGACGTCATGCAGGCCAAGCGCCGCGCCGAGGAGGCCAAGAACGGGATCGACATCGCCTACGTCGTGCCGAAGGAGGGCGCGCTGATGTGGTTCGACACCTTCGCGATCCCGAAGGACGCCGCCCATCCCGCCGAGGCCCTCGCCTTCATCGACTACATGATGCGGCCCGAGGTGGCAGCGGCCAACACCAACTTCGTGACCTATGCCAGCGGCAACCTCGCGGCGAAGAAGTTCGTCAAGCCCGAGATCCTGAGCAACCCCGGCATCTATCCGGACGAGGCGACCATGCAGCGCCTGTCGATCAACACCGCCTGGGACGACCGCACCCAGCGCTTCGTGACGCGGCTCTGGACCCGGGTTCGGACCGGGCGCTGACGCCGACGCCTCGGCGTGAGGGCGATGCCTGTGACCCCCCGAACGCGGTGAAACCCCGGCGCCCTTGGGCGCCGGGGCTCCGCAGCCAATGACTGCGCCTGAAGCCTAGTGTTTGAGGTCGTCCGGAACCTTGCCGCCGTTCTCGGCAAGCTTCTGCATGACCTGCTTGTGCAGCCAGATGTTCATGCTGGCCGAGTCCTCCTTGTCGCCGGTGTAGTGCAGCTCGTCGGCGAGCTGCTTGCGCGCGGCGAGGCCCGAATCGAGGCCGAGGAGCTTCATCAGGTCGACGATCGAGTGGCGCCAGTCGAGGGTCTGCGGGTTCTTCTCGGCGAGGCCGTTGAGCACGGCCGCGACGTCCACGGGCTCGCCGCCGCCGGAGGAGCCCGGGGCCGAGGGGGCCGAGGGGGTCGAGGGGGCGCTCGTACCGGCTGTTCCGGCCGTGCCGCCGGACGGCGCGGGGGCGGCGTCCGCGGTACCTCCGCCGAAGGGATGGAGGATCTTGCTGACGATGCTGCCGAGGAGGCTCATGGGTCCGCTCCGATGATCGAGGCCCGATCTCCGCACCGGGCGGCCATTCAACTGGTTGTGAGGCCGGGCGTTCCGAGGCTGTGCGGGCGCCGGGCGATCAGGGGGCCTTCCAGAGGGCGGCCACCAGTGCGGCCCGCTCCTCCGCGAGCGTGCCGCGCGGCTCCGAGCGGCCGGCGCGACCGTACCAGTACCGTGCGTTGCCGTCGTCGCCCTCGATCCGGTGGAGATGGGCGTGGACCCAGGCAGCCTCGGGGCCGGCCGCATCCTGGACGAGGCCGTGCGCCTGCGCCCAGGCGGCCGAGGCCGGCCCCGACGGGTCCCGGGTGAGCCACCACAGCGCGGCGAGCGGGGCGGACCAGCCCGGCGGCGGCTCGCTCGCGGTCAGAGTTGCCGCGAAGGACGGGGGCAGGCATTCGGTCACGGCGATCCCCTCCGCGGCGGTTCACCGGCCGGCGGCGCGCTCCGGCGGCCAGCGGCCGCGGCGCTGGCGGGCGGACCAGGCGTAGCGGGCGTCGCCGTCCAGGCGGTCGAGATGATCCGAGAGCCGGTTGCGTTCAAGCCAAGACAAGGCGGCCTCCAGTTCGGGCAGGGTCATGGTGGTCCGACCCTTGCCGAGGACGCGCTTGAGCACGGCGTTGTAGCGATGGGCGAGGTTGCTGCCGCGGGGCACCCGCAGGGAGGTCTCGTCCTCCACCGCCTGGGCCGCCACCGTGGCGGCGAGCCGCTGGCGCAGGGTCCGCTCGGTGATCGAGGGTGGCTCGGGGGCCGGTGCCGCCGGGGCCGGGTCGGCGAGGCGCGGGCGCAGCAGGGCGTAGCGCAGCCCGATCGCGTTGCTCTCCAGGGGCGTGATGCCGGCGGGCTCGTCGTCGCGCCAGCGGGTCCGCTCCGGCACGACGGCGCTCGTCGGCCGCTCGCGGGGCGGGCGCACGCTGCTGCCTTGCTCGGTCTCGAGTTCCAGGCGGAACCTGGCGAAGAGCGGGTCGTCGGGATGGAAGATCAGCGCCTGCTGGGCGTCGTAGGACCCCGCATGCGGATCGACCCGGGTCGCCCGGGCGAGCATCTGCTCGAGCCAGGGTCGCGAGCGGATATGGGTCAGGGCCGCGACGACCGCGACCTCCGGGGCGTCGAGACCCTCGTAGGCCATGGCGACCGTCACCAGCACGGCCGGTTCCGGCATCAGGCGGAACGCGGCGAGCGCCGCGTGGGCATCGCCCTGGCCGGAGGTCGCGAGGCGGACGTCGCGCTCCCCCTGCCCCGCAGGCATCCACCCCCGCAGGGTCGTGAGGTAGGCCCGCGCGCTCGCCTGATCGGGGGCGACGACGAGGAGCTTGCCGAGCCCCCGCGCCGGCTCGCCTGGGCGAAGGTTCCGCTCGGAGCGGCGCCGGGCGCGAAGGCGTTTGGTGGCGAAGAACGCCTCGCTCAGGAGGTCGCGGGCGAAGCCCGTCCGCAGTGCGGTGAACAGGGCCGGCCGCGTGGTGATCCGCACCGAGCCCGCGCCCAGCCGGTGCGGACCGACCCGCGGGCTGTCGCCGGCGATCCGGCCGCCCTCCAGCCAGCTCGCCTCGCCGTCGATGGCGCCGAAGGTCACCGGCAGCACCGCCCGCTCGGCGAGGGCCTGCGCCCGGGAATAGCCGATCACCGCGAGGCCGGGGGCGTCGAGGTCGAGGTCCGGCCCCCGTCCGAGGGCAGCGGGCTTATAGGGCAGGCCGAGGATACGCCGCCCGTCGGCCCGCTCCAGCGTGCCGGACAGGTAGAGGCGGAACGCGGCCGCCTCCATGACGGGCAGCATCGCGCGGGACCACGCGCCCGCCTCCGCATCCTCGGCGGAGGCCTCGTCGGATCCCGGCCGTCCGGGCACCGGCAGGTGGTGGACCTCGTCGACCACCAGCAGGGTCCGGTGCGTCCGTGCCTCCGCGAGGTGGAGGGCGGGTGCGGCGGCGACCGCCTGATAGGTGGTGATGTAGCCGGCCAGGCCCCGGGCGGGGTCGCGCTCGTTGTCAGCGGCCCGCACGCTCAGCGCGTGCCCGAAGACCGCGCGCCACAGGGGATCCGCGAAGGCCTCCTCGGCCTGGAGGCGCAGGGAATCCCGCGGCACCACCCAGACCACGCGCTCGACGAGACCCGCGGCGATCAGCCGGTGCGCGGCGATCACCGGCAGCAGCGACTTGCCGCCGCCGGGCGTGACCGCCGCCAGGATCTTCCGGACAGGCCCCGCCTCCCCGCTCGCCATGGCCGCCACCAGGGCCATCAGCGTGCGCTGGTGCGAGCGCAGGGACGGGGGGGGACGGGTCAAGGACCGGCGAAGCAGGGCGACATCCGGCTACCGTGGCCGATCCGGATTCCTTTGTGAATCCCCGGAGTCGCGGAACGTTCGCGTTTTCGTCCCGGGCGCAGCCGCGCCGCACCCGGCGCGATCGGCCCGCGCAGTCCGCGGATGCGCGCATCGACACGGGATCGGGGCGCCATAAGCGTTGACACCCGGCCGCCCCCTCACCATAACGGCSCCGCGGGCGAACAACCCGCCTTGGGGGAATGTCCCGAGCGGCAAAGGGGGCGGACTGTAAATCCGCTGCGTAAGCTTCGTAGGTTCGAGTCCTACTTCCCCCACCAAGTCCTTCCCGAATTCGTCAGCCCTGTTTCGCCAGCGCAGCCTCGATGCGCGCGGCTGCAGCGGCCGAGAAGCCCTTGCCTTCGAGCCCCTGTCCTGCGGCCGCCTGGCCCGTGAGCGCGCGGCGCTTGCCCCCGGGCAGGTGCGCCTGCCGCAGGGCGTGGGCGTCCCGGTGGCTGGCATGGGTGATCGCGATGGCCAGGGCGTCGGCGGCGTCGGCCACGCGGAACTCGGCCTTCGGCAGCAGGAAGCGCACCATCGCCTGGATCTGGACCTTCTCGGCGTGGCCGGAGCCCGCCACGGTCTTCTTGATCAGGTTGGCGGCGTATTCGAAGACCGGCAGGCCGGCCAGCGCCGGAACCACCAGCGCCATCGCCCGGGCATGGCCGAGCTTGAGGGTCGCCTGCGCGTCCTTGTTGACGAAGGTCTCCTCCACGGCGACCTCGTCGGGCCGCACGCCCGAGACGATCCGGCCGATGCCCTCGAACAGCTCCCGCAGGCGCAGCGCCAGCGGCAGGTCGCCGTCGGAGGTCACGACGCCGCAATCGCCATAGGTGAGCTTGGTGCCCTGGGCGGTGATCAGGCCCCAGCCGGTGCGGCGGAGGCCGGGATCGATCCCGAGGATGCGGACGGGGCTGGACATGATGCTCCACGGCTCGACGAACGGCCCGAGGCTGCCGTACGTATCGTGAACGCTTGGTTTCACCAAGGCGCACGAATCCGGAGGACGATCATGAGCGCGGAAACCCCGATCAGCCGGTTCCCGGTGCCGCCCCTCTCCGAGATGCCGGAGGATCTCCGTGCGCGGATCGTCGAGGTGCAGGAGAAGGCGGGTTTCGTGCCCAACATCTTCCTGGCGCTGGCGCATCGTCCGGACGAGTTCCGCGCCTTCATGGCCTACCACGACGCGCTGATGGACCGGCCGGGCAACCTCTCCAAGGCCGAGCGCGAGATGATCGTGGTGGCCACCAGCGCTGCCAACGCGTGCCTCTACTGCGTCGTCGCCCATGGGGCGATCCTGCGGGTCCGGGCCAAGAACCCGCTCATCGCCGATCAGGTCGCGATCAACTATGCCAAGGCCGACATCACCCCGCGCCAGCGCGCCATGCTGGACTTCGCCGTGAAGGTGGCGACGGCCTCCCAGAGCGTCGGGGCGGCGGATCACGCGGTGCTCGCCGGACACGGCTTCGGCCCGGACGACGTCTGGGACATCGCGGCGATCACCGCGCTCTTCGCCCTGTCCAACCGGCTCGCCAGCGTGGCAGACCTGCGGCCGAACCGCGAGTTCTACGCGATGGGCCGCTGACTCCGCCGATCAGACGCGCCGGCCCAGTAGGATGAGGGCGGTTCCCGCGAGGCAGACCGCGCTGCCCGCGAGATCCCAGCGGTCGGGCCGCTGGCCCTCGGCGAGCCACAGCCACAGGACCGAGGCGGCGACGTAGACACCGCCATAGGCCGCGAAGGCACGCCCGGCTGCCGGGCTGTCCACCAGGGTCAGCAGGGCGGCGAACGCGGTCAGGGATGCGACTCCCGGGACCGCCCACCAAGCGGTGCGTCCGAGCCGGAGCCAGGCCCAGAACGCGAAGCAGCCGGCGATCTCGGCGAGGGCGGCGCCCGCATAGGCGAGGAGGGTCATCGCATCATCTTGGCACGACGCGCGCCGCGGGCCGAGCCAGAATGCCGTTAAGCGCCCGGCAAGGACGATGCGGTCGAGTGGCGCCATGACCGCGCACCCGACGAACGACGAGCAAATGCTGTTTCCAGGCGACGCGCGCCTGCGCGCGACCGTCCTGGCCTGGATCGAGGGGCTGGCACGCGAGCGGCGGATGTCGCCCAACACCGTCGAGGCCTACGGGCGCGACCTGCGCCAGTTTCTCGTCCACCTCGCGTCACGGCAGGGCACGCCGACGATTCCGATGCTGGTGGCGTTGAAGGTCCGGGACATCCGCACCTTCATGGCCGCGCGCCGGGCCGACGCGGTCTCCGGCCGCTCGCTGATGCGCATGCTCGCGGGGCTGCGCTCCTTCGCGCGCTTCCTGGAGCGCGAGGGCTTCGGCACCGTGTCGGCTTTGGGTGGCGTACGCTCGCCCAAGGTGCCGCGGCGGCTGCCGCGTCCCCTGCCCGTCGCCGCCGCGGTGGCGCTGACCGATACCGCGATCCGCGTCGGCGAGGAGCGGGAGCCCTGGGTTCTCGCACGGGATGCCGCGGTGCTGGCGCTGCTGTACGGTTCGGGCCTGCGCATCTCCGAGGCGCTCGGTCTGACCCGCCGCGACGCGCCCCTGCCTGGGGTCGATCAGGTCACCGTGCTCGGCAAGGGCGGCAAGCAGCGCATGGTGCCGATCCTGCCCGTTGTGGCGCGGGCCGTGGCCGACTACGTCGCCGCCTGCCCTCTGCCCCTGCCCCCGGACGGACCGCTCTTCGTCGGTGTCCGCGGGGGTCCGCTGTCCCCCCGGATCATCCAGTACACCGTCGCCCGCGCCCGCGGCGCCCTGGGCCTGCCCGAGAGCGCCACGCCGCACGCCCTGCGACACTCCTTCGCGACGCACCTGCTCGCCCGCCAGGGCGAACTGCGCGCGATCCAGGAACTCCTCGGCCACGCCTCCCTGTCGACCACCCAGCTCTACACGCAGGTCGATGCCGCCCGTCTCATGAGTGCCTATGCGGCGGCTCACCCACGGGCGGCCCGCTGATCAATAATTGATGGAGCGCTTGACTTCGTGGCGGATCTTCATCCGCTATAGACAGCTGATCCGGTCGACCCAGCACATTGGCGAGCCTTTAAGGTCTTCGTCACGATCTTCAGTGACAATGTGCATCGGGACCGGGTCGACTTGGGCGGGCGTCATGGAGCTTCAGGACGGGGGGACGCCAGCACGTGTCGTGATCGCGGATTGCGATTCCGGCCGCCGCGCCTCCCTGCGGGACATCGTCCGGCGCTTCAATCCTGATGCGGTGATCGACGAGGCGACCTCGGGCCAGGCGCTCTGCGACATCCTGCTCCGTCACCGACCGACCCTGGCCTTCGTCGGCCTTCAGCTCGATGATCTCAGCGGACCCGAGGCCGTCGCGGTCGCGCGCCGGGCCGGCGCCGAGCCCCCCTGCCTGGTCCTGGTCGCCACCCGCGTGCTGCCGCACTGGCAAGACATCGCGACGAGCCTCGGAGCCTACGAGGTCCTGAAGACGCCCCTCGATCCGAGCCATATCGAGCAGCTCCTCCACGCCGATGCCCGTCGGCGTGCGCCGACGCGGGCGTTGCTCGCCTGCTCGACGCCGGCGGGGCGCTCGGCCATCAGCCGCGTCGTGGCACGCAGCGGCTTCGCCATCGAGATGGACGAGACCGATGACGGCCGCCACGCCCTCAGGCTGCTGAAGCTCGCGGCCTACGACTTCGCCTTCATCGACGTGAAGCTCGTCGGCATCGACGGGCTCGAACTCGCCTGCCAGATCCAGCCCCTGGGGCTCGCCACCCGGATCACCCTGCTGACGACGGCCGAACTGGAGCCGGTCGCCCAGGCGGGCCGCTATTTCGGGGTCGATGCGGTGCTGCGGATGCCGTTCTACGCCCGCGACATCGACCTGGCCCTGCACAACGCCCTCGGGCTGCGCAGGCCATACCTGCTGAACGCCCTCACCGCCCCGCCAGCGCCGAGCGCGCTCCTGCGGATCGCCGACCTGCCGAATCCGCGGCGCAAGATCGCCTGATCGTCGGGGGATCGGGCCGCGTCACCCCCCGGCGCCCGATCCCGCACCGTCGACGGGAGGCCCCTGCGCCTTCCGCACCCAGCGCCGGCCAGGGTCGGGCAGGCCGGGGTCGGGGCAGGCCGAGATCGGGAATCGGGCCTCGACTTTGGCCAGCGCGCTCAGACGTGGATCGCGCGCTTGTTCACCGCCAGCGCGGCTTCCTTGACTGCCTCGGTGAGCGTCGGGTGCGCGTGGCAGGTGCGGGCGATGTCCTCCGACGAGGCGCCGAACTCCATCGCCACCGCCACCTCGGCGATCAGGTTGCCGGCATCCGCCCCGACGATGTGCACGCCGAGCACCCGGTCGGTCTGGGCGTCGGCCAGCACCTTCACGAACCCGTCCGTGGTGCCGTTGGCCTTGGCCCGGCCGTTGGCCGTGAATGGGAACTTGCCGGCATTGTAGGCGATGCCGTCCATCTTCAGCTCCTCCTCGGTCTTGCCCACCGAGGCAACCTCCGGGAACGTGTAGACGACGTTCGGGATCACACCGTAATTCACGTGGCCGGATTGGCCGGCCAGCATCTCGGCGATCGCCACCCCCTCGTCCTCGGCCTTGTGGGCGAGCATCGGGCCGGCGATCACGTCGCCGATCGCGTAGATGCCGGTGACATTGGTGGCGTAGTGCGAGTCCGTGAGGATCCGGCCCTTGTCGTCCCGCTGGACGCCCACCGTGTCGAGGCCCAGACCGTCCGTGTACGGCACGCGGCCGATCGCCACGAGGACCACGTCGGCCTGCAGCGTCTCCGCCGCGCCGCCCGCGGCCGGCTCGACGGTGACGCTAGCGCCCTTCTTGCCGACCTCGACGCCGGTCACCTTGGTCGACAGCTTGAACGCGATGCCCTGCTTGGTCAGGATCCGCTGGAACTGCTTGCCGACCTCGCCGTCCATGCCGGGCAGCACCCGGTCGAGGTACTCCACCACCGTGACCTCGGAGCCGAGCCGGCGCCAGACGGAGCCCAGCTCCAGGCCGATGACCCCGGCGCCGATCACGAGCAGCTTCTTCGGCACCCGGTCGAGTTCGAGGGCGCCGGTCGAAGAGACCACGACCTTCTCGTCGATGGTCACGCCGGGCAGGCGGGCCACGTCGGAGCCCGTGGCGATCACGATGCTCTTGGTCTCGAGCATCTGGTTGCCGCCGTCCTCCGCGATCACCTCGACGCGGCCCGCGCCGGCGATCCGGCCTGTGCCGTGGAAGGTTTCGACCTTGTTCTTCTTGAGCAGGAACTCGACGCCCTTGGTGTTGCCGGCGACGCCCTCGGCCTTGAAGGCCATCATCTTCTTCAGGTCGAGCTTCGGCGTGCCGACGTCGATGCCGAGATCGGCGAAGTGCGTGTTGGCCTCGTCGAAGGCCTCGGAAGCGTGGAGCAGCGCCTTCGACGGGATGCAGCCGACGTTGAGGCAGGTGCCGCCGTGGGTGGCGCGTTTCTCGACGACGGCGGTCCGCAGGCCGAGCTGCGCCGCGCGGATCGCGCAGACGTAGCCGCCGGGGCCGGTGCCGATGACGACGAGATCGTAGGACATGAAGGTTCGCTTCCGCTCGGTCGTGCCGCGTTGGGACGGGCAGGGAATGTCAGGTCGGGCCGGGGCTCAGCGGCCGCCGCCGATGTCGAGGATCGCCCCCGTGGTGTAGGCGGCCTCCTCCGAGAGGAGCCACACGATCGGCGCGGCGACCTCCTCGGCGGTGCCGGCCCGGCCCATCGGGACGCCGGGGCCGAGGCGCTCCACCCGGTCGGGCTCGCCGCCGCTGGCATGGATCTCGGTGGCGATGATGCCGGGGGCCACGGCGTTGACGCGGATCCCGTCCCCGGCCACCTCGCGGGCGAGCCCGATCGTCAGGGAATCGATGGCGCCCTTCGAGGCGGCGTAGTCCACGAACTGGCCCGGGCCGCCCAGCCGCGCCGCCACCGAGGACAGGTTCACGATCGCGCCCCCTGCCCCGCCGCGCTTGGTCGACATCCGGCGCACCGCCTCGCGGGCGCACAGGAAGCTGCCGACCACGTTGGTGGTCATCATCCGCTGGAGACGGGCGACGCTCATGTCGGCCACGTCGGACTTCACGTCGACGACGCCGGCATTGTTGACCAGCGCCGTGAGGCGCCCGAGCCCGTCGGCCGCCTTGAACAGGGCGATGACGTCGGCCTCGCTGCCGACATCGCCCTGCACGGCGAGCGCCGTCCCGCCCTTGGCGGTGATCGCGTCCACCACCGCCTGAGCCGCGGCGGCGTCCGACACGTAACTCAGGCAGACGGCGTAGCCGCGCTCCGCCAGGAGCAGCGACACCGCCCGGCCGATGCCGCGGCTGCCACCGGTGACGATCGCGACCCTGTTCTCAGCGCCCGACATGACAGCCTCAGAGATCCAGCACGAGCCGCGCCGGATCCTCCAGCGCCTCCTTGACCCGCACCAGGAAGGTCACGGCCTCCTTACCGTCGACGATGCGATGATCGTACGACAGCGCCAGATACATCATCGGCCGCGCCTCGATCTTGCCGGCGCGGACCACCGGGCGCTCCTCGATGCGGTGCATGCCCAGGATGCCCGATTGCGGCGCGTTGAGGATCGGCGTCGACATCAGCGAGCCGTAGATGCCGCCGTTGGTGATCGTGAAGGTGCCGCCCTGCATGTCCTCGATGGACAGCTTGCCGTCGCGGGCCTTCTTGCCGAATCCGGCGATCTTCTTCTCGATGCCGGCGATCGACAGGTCGTCGGCGTCGCGCACCACCGGCACGACGAGGCCCTTATCGGTGCCGACCGCGATGCCGATGTGGTAGTAGTTCTTGTAGACGAGGTCCTGCCCGTCGATCTCGGCGTTGACCGCCGGCACGTCCTTGAGGGCGCCGATCACCGCCTTGGTGAAGAAGCCCATGAAGCCGAGCTTCGTGCCGTGCTTCTTCTCGAAGATGTCCTTGTACTGGCTGCGCATCGCCATCACGGCCGACATGTCGACGTCGTTGAACGTCGTCAGCATCGCGGCCGTGTCCTGCGCATCCTTGAGGCGGCGCGCGATGGTCTGGCGCAGCTTCGTCATGCGCACGCGCTCCTCGCGCGCGGCGTCGTCCGGCGCCGAGGGCGCGCGCGGCAGGGTCGGGCGGGCCTCCTTGGCGGGCGCCGACGGGGCCGGACCCTTGGCGATGGCACCGAGCATGTCGCCCTTGGTGATGCGGCCGTCCTTGCCGGAGCCGTTGACACGCGACGGGTCCAAGCCGGACTCGCGGGCGAGCTTGGCCACCGCCGGACCGTTGTCGCCGACAGGGCGCTGCTGGGCTGCCGGAGCCGCCGCGTCGCCGTGGTTGCCGTAGCCGGCCGACGAATCCTGGGCCGGTGCCGCGGCCTTCGGGGCCTCGCTCCGGCTCTCGGCCTTGGTCTCGGCGACCTCCTTCGGTGCCTCCTTGGGCGCCGCCTTCTTGGCCGTGCCGCCGCCGGCGCCGGCCTCGACGATCGAGCCGAGCAGGGCGCCGGGCTCAACGGTTTCGCCGTCCTTGACCAGGATCTCGCCGAGTTCGCCGGCCGCCGGGGCGTTGACCTCCAGGGTCACCTTGTCGGTCTCGAGTTCGACGATCGGCTCGTCGGCCGCTACGGTGTCGCCGGGCTTCTTGAACCAGCGGCCGATGGTGGCCTCGCTCACGGATTCGCCGAGGGTCGGGACGAGGATGTCGGTAGCCATAGGTCTCGCACTTCCGGATCGGTTGGGCCGTGCCGGACGGCCTGGAAAGTGACGGCGGCGGCCCGAACGGGCCGCCGCCAAGTCCTGAAACGAATCAGACCGCCAGGGCCTCGTTGAGGAAGGCCTGGAGCTGGGCCTGGTGCTTCGACATCTGGCCCACGGCCGTCGAGGCGGAGGCGGGGCGGCCGACGTAGCGGGCGCGCTTCACCGCGGAGCCGGCCTGCCCGAGCACCCATTCGAGGTAGGGCTCGACGAAGGCCCAGGCGCCCATGTTCTTGGGCTCCTCCTGGCACCAGATCACGTCGGCGTTGCGGAAGCGCGCCATCTCGTTGGCGAGTGCCTTGAGGGGGAACGGGTAGAGCTGCTCGACGCGCATCAGGTAGATGTCGTTGAGGCCGCGCTTCTCCCGCTCCTCCAGCAGGTCGTAATAGACCTTGCCGGAGCACAGCACGACGCGGCGGATCTTGTCGTCGCGCACGAGCTTGTTCGGCGCGCCCTCCTCCTCGGCGTCGTCCCAGAGGACGCGGTGGAAGGTCGAGCCCTCCGCCAGGGCGTCGAGGCTCGAGACCGCCCGCTTGTGGCGCAGCAGCGACTTCGGCGTCATCAGCACCAGCGGCTTGCGGAAGTCGCGCTTCAGCTGCCGGCGCAGGATGTGGAAGTAGTTCGCCGGCGTCGTGACGTTGGCGACCTGCATGTTGTCCTCGGCGCAGGCCTGGAGGTATCGCTCCAGGCGGGCGGAGGAGTGCTCGGGCCCCTGCCCCTCGTAGCCGTGGGGCAGCAGCAGCACGAGGCCGGACATCCGCAGCCACTTGCGCTCACCGCTGGCGATGAACTGGTCGATCACCACCTGGGCGCCGTTCGCGAAGTCGCCGAACTGCGCCTCCCACAGGACCAGCGCGTTCGGCTCGGCCAGCGAATAGCCGTACTCGAAGCCGAGCACCGCCTCCTCGGAGAGCATCGAGTTGATGATCTCGATGGAGGCCTGGCCCTCGCGGATTGCGTTGAGTGGCGTGAAGCGCTGCTCGTTCTCCTGATCGATCACCACGGCATGGCGCTGCGAGAAGGTACCGCGTTCCACATCCTGCCCCGAGAGGCGGACGCGGTTGCCGTCCAGCAGCGTCGCGCCGAAAGCCAGAGCCTCGGCGGTCGCCCAGTCGATGCCGACCCCCGTCTCCACCGCCTTGGCGCGGTTGTCCATGAAGCGCTGGATGGTGCGGTGCAGGTGGAATCCGGGCGGCGCCTGGGTGATCCTGCGGCCGATCTCCTGCAGGGTCTCGGCCGGCACGGCGGTGCGGCCACGGCGCGGATCGTCCACGTCCTCGTGCACGGCCTTGAAGCCGGACCAGCGGCCGTCCAGCCAGTCGGCCTTGTTGGCCTTGTAGTTGGTGGCGACGTCGAGTTCGCTGTCGAGCATGCCGCGGAACTCGGCCTTGCGGGAGTCCAGCGCCTCCTGGGTGACGGAGCCGTTCTCGACGAGCTTGCGGCCGTAATTCTCCAGCACCGACGGATGCTTGCGGATCCGCTGATACATCTTCGGCTGGGTGAAGGCCGGCTCGTCGCCCTCGTTGTGACCGAAGCGGCGGTAGCAGAGCATGTCGATGACGACCGGCTTGCCGAACTTCTGGCGGTATTCCACCGCGACCTTGGCCGCGAAGGTGACGGCCTCGGGGTCGTCGCCGTTGCAGTGGAAGATCGGCGCCTCGACCATCTTGGCGACGTCGGACGGGTAAGGCGAGGAGCGCGAGAAGCGCGGATCGGTGGTAAAGCCGATCTGGTTGTTGATGATGAAGTGGATCGAGCCGCCGGTGCGGTGGCCCTTGAGGCCCGACAGGCCGAAGCACTCCGCGACCACACCCTGGCCCGCGAAGGCGGCGTCGCCGTGGATCAGCAGCGGCAGCACCGTCCGGCGCTCGATGTTGGGCTTGGCCCACTGGTCCTGCTTGGCGCGGACCTTCCCCAGCACCACCGGATCGACGATCTCGAGGTGCGAGGGGTTGGCGGTGAGCGACAGGTGGACATTGTTGCCGTCGAAGGCGCGGTCCGAAGATGCGCCCAGGTGGTACTTCACGTCACCCGAGCCCTCGACCTCCGCCGGGGAAGCCGAGCCGCCCTTGAACTCGTGGAAGACCGCCCGGAAGGGCTTGGCCATCACGTTGGTGAGCACGTTGAGCCGGCCGCGATGGGCCATGCCGAGCACGATCTCGCGCACGCCCAACGCGCCGCCTCGCTTGATGATCTGCTCCAGCGCCGGGATCATCGACTCGCCGCCGTCGAGGCCGAAGCGCTTGGTGCCGGTGTACTTGAGGTCCAGGAACTTCTCGAAACCCTCGCCTTCGATCAACTTGTTGAGGATGGCTCTCCGACCTTCCGGCGTGAAGGAGATCTCCTTGTCCTTGCCCTCGATCCGCTCCTGGATCCACGCCTTCTCGGCGGGGTCGGAGATGTGCATGAACTCGACGCCGAGCGTCTGGCAGTAGGTCCGCTCCAGGATGTCGACGATCTCGCGGATCGTGCCGAACTGGAGGCCGAGCACGTTGTCGAGGAAGATCGGCCGGTCCCAGTCGCTCTCCTGGAAACCGTAATGCTGCGGATGCAGCTCCTCGTGGTCGCCCCGGGGAGCGAGGCCCAGCGGGTCGAGCTTGGCGTGCAGGTGGCCGCGCATGCGGTAGGAGCGGATCAGCATGATCGCCCGCACCGAATCCTTCGTCGCCTGCTCCACCGACACGCCGGTGGTGGCGGAGACGCTGTCCTGCGGCTTGCCGGGCTTGGCCTCGCGGGCGACGATCTTGTCGCCGATGGCCTTTTCGAGGGCACCCCAATTGCCGTCGAGCGCCGAGACCAGCTCACCGTTGAGGGGCACCGGCCAGTTCGGCTTCTCCCAGGAGGCGCCCGCGGCGTTCTTCTCGACCAGGGTCTCGTCCTCGCCGAGCCCCTTGAAGAAGGTCTGCCATTCCGGATCCACCGAGGCCGGGTTGCGGGCGTAGGCCGCCTGCAATTCCTCGATGTAGGCGGCGTTGGCGCCGTAGAGGAACGAGGTTTCGAGGAGCGCTTCGTTCACGTCCTGGCGTGCCATGGTGCGTCCATCCTGTCGCGCGGGCAGGATCCCCTGCCCTTCGGGCTCCCCGTCAGCGCGGCGGATCGCCCTCAAACCAAAACGGGGCGGGTGACCGCCCCGCTGAAATCATCTCTGCCCACCCGATATGGGCGTTGCGGCCCTGCGATGGCCGCAACGCAGGCGCGCGGGCGCTCAGCCCTTCAGGACCTCGACCAGGGTCGAGCCGAGGCGGGCCGGCGACGGCGACACGCGGATGCCCGCGGCCTCCATGGCGGCGATCTTGTCCTCGGCGCCGCCCTTGCCGCCCGAGATGATCGCGCCGGCATGGCCCATGCGGCGGCCCGGAGGCGCCGTGCGGCCGGCGATGAAGCCGACCATCGGCTTCCTGCGCCCGCGCTTCGCCTCGTCCTTCAGGAACTGGGCGGCCTCCTCCTCGGCCGAGCCGCCGATCTCGCCGATCATCACGATCGACTCGGTCTTCGGGTCGGCGAGGAACAGCTCCAGCACGTCGATGAACTCGGTGCCCTTGACCGGGTCGCCGCCGATGCCGACCGCAGTGGTCTGGCCGAGGCCGGCATTGGAGGTCTGGAACACCGCCTCGTAGGTCAGCGTGCCCGAGCGGGAGACGATGCCGACGGAGCCCGGCCGGAAGATGTTGGCCGGCATGATGCCGATCTTCGACTCGCCGGCCGTGACGATGCCGGGGCAGTTCGGCCCGACGAGCCGCGACTTCGACCCCGTGAGCGCCCGCTTCACCCGCACCATGTCGAGCACCGGGATGCCCTCCGTGATGCAGACGATCAGCGGCACCTCGGCGGCGATCGCCTCGCAAATGGCGTCGGCGGCGCCCGGCGGCGGCACGTAGACCACCGAGGCCTCGGCGCCCGTGGCCTCGCGGGCCTCCGCAACGGTGTCGAACACCGGCAGGCCGAGGTGGGACGAGCCGCCCTTACCGGGGCTCGTGCCGCCGACCATCTTGGTGCCGTAGGCGATGGCCTGCTCGGAGTGGAAGGTCCCGTTCTTGCCGGTAAAGCCCTGGCAGATGACCTTAGTGTTGGCGTCGATCATCACCGACATGATCAGGCTCCCTTCACGGCGGCGACGATCTTCTGGGCGGCGTCGTCGAGGTCGTCCGCCGGGATGACGTTGAGGCCGGAATTGCGGATGATGGCCTTGCCCTGCTCGACGTTGGTGCCTTCCAGGCGCACCACCAGCGGCACCTGCAGGCCCACCGCCTTCACGGCCGCGATCACGCCGTTGGCGATCACGTCGCACTTCATGATCCCGCCGAAGATGTTGACGAGGATCCCCTTCACGTTGGGGTCGGCGGTGATGATCTTGAACGCCGCCGTGACCTTTTCCTCGGACGCGCCACCGCCGACATCGAGGAAGTTCGCCGGCTCCTCGCCGTAGAGCTTGATGATGTCGAGCGTCGCCATGGCGAGGCCGGCGCCGTTGACCATGCAGCCGATCGTGCCGTCGAGCGCGATGTAGGCGAGGTCGTACTTGGAGGCCTCGATCTCCTTGGCGTCCTCCTCGGTCTCGTCGCGGAGCGCCATGATGTCCGCGTGCCGGTAGAGGGCGTTCGAATCGAAGGCCATCTTGGCGTCGAGGCACTTGAGGTGCCCGTCGGCGGTCAGCACCAGCGGGTTGATCTCGAGGAGGCTCATGTCCTTGGCCACGAAGGCCGCGTAGAGCTTCTCCGTCAGCGCGGCGGCTTCCTTGGCCTGGGCGCCGGTAAGGCCCAGCGCCTTGGCGACGGCGCGGCCGTGATGGGGCATCACGCCCGTGGCCGGATCGACCGCGATCGTGTGGATCTTCTCGGGCGTGTCGTGGGCGACCGCCTCGATGTCCATGCCGCCCTCGGTGGAGACCACGAAGGCGACGCCGCCGGTGGTGCGGTCGACCAGCATCGAGAGGTAAAATTCCTCGGCGATCTGGGCGCCTTCCTCGATGTAGAGGCGGTTGACCTGCTTGCCGGCCGGTCCGGTCTGGATGGTCACCAGCGTCTGGCCGAGCATCTCGCCGGCGAACTGCTTGACCTCGTCGATCGACTTGGTGACGCGCACGCCGCCCTTGGCGCCTGCGGGAGCGCCCTTGAAGGTGCCCTTGCCGCGGCCGCCCGCGTGGATCTGGCTCTTCACGACCCAGACGGGGCCGCCGAGTTCCTTGGCGGCGGCCTCGGCCTCCGACGGGTTGAAGATGGCCACGCCGCGGGAGACGGGCAGGCCGAACTCCTTCAGCACGGCCTTGGCCTGATATTCGTGGATATTCATCGGAGCCTCGTAAGGAGGGGCGAATAGGTGGCAGCGAGCGGCGCGTAGAGAAATCGAGCGATTGGGATTCGAATCTCCGAACGCTACGCGCTGCCCGGTCCCCGCTTACCGGTCAGGCGAGGTTGCTGTCGACGGCCTTGCAGGCCTCGATGAGGCCCGTCACCGAGGCGACCGACTTCTCGAACATCGCCTTCTCGGCGGCGTCGAAGGTCACCTCCAGGACGCGCTCCACGCCGTTGGCGCCGATCACGATCGGCACGCCGATGAACATGCCCTTCACGCCGTACTGGCCGTCGAGGTAGGCGGCGCAGGGCAGGACCCGCTTCTTGTCGCGCAGGTAGCTCTCGGCCATGGCGATGGCGGAGGCGGCGGGCGCGTAGAAGGCCGAGCCGGTCTTGAGCAGGTTGACGATCTCGCCGCCGCCCTTGCGGGTCCGGTCGACCATGGCGTCGAGCTTCTCCTGGGTGGTCCAGCCGAGCTTGACCAGGTCGGTCAGCGGCACGCCCGCGACCGTGGAGTAGCGGGTCAGCGGGACCATGTCGTCGCCGTGGCCGCCGAGCACGAAGGCGGTGACATCCTCCACCGAGACCTTGAACTCCTCCGCCAGGAAGTGGCGGAAGCGGGCCGAGTCGAGCACGCCGGCCATGCCGACGATCTTGTTGGTGGGCAGGCCCGAGAATTTCTGCAGCGCCCAGACCATGGCGTCGAGCGGGTTGGTGATGCAGATCACGAAGGCGTCCGGCGCGTAGGTCTTGATGCCCTCGCCCACCGCCTGCATGACCTTCAGGTTGATCCCGATCAGGTCGTCGCGGCTCATGCCSGGCTTGCGCGGCACGCCGGCGGTGACGATCACCACGTCGGCGCCCTTGATGGCAGCGTAGTCGCTGGCCCCCGCGTAGGTCGCGTCGAAGCCCTCGACCGGGGCGGCCTCGGCGATGTCGAGGGCCTTGCCCTGCGGCACGCCGTCCACGATGTCGAACAGCACCACGTCGCCGAGGTCCTTGAGGCCGGCCAGGAGGGCCAGGGTGCCGCCGATCTGGCCGGCGCCGATGAGCGCGATCTTGTTGCGAGCCATGTCGGATGTGTCTCCGCTGCGTTCGACTTCGGTGATGCGTTGCGCGAGGCCGGGACTGCTCGGCCGCAAGGGGCCGAGACCGGATTCGCCACTCTGAAATCTGCGCGGCTGTGTGGCCGAAAAGCACCGTGGCTTCAACCCGATGCAGCGCGGGGAGGCTACCCGCCGGACGGCCGCCAGGCGCTGCCGGGGCGCCGGAGGCTGCAAGGAAACGTCAACGTCGCGAAGGTTTTAGGTGCAGTGCACCCTTGGCCGAACGGGCCGGGAGGCCCGGATGACAGATCTGAAAAGCTGTCATTTTGCGCTGTGGGGGGCGGCCCGGCACAGCGAATTCGAAAAGCGAAAGGCCCGGACGGGCGGTCCGGGCCTTCGTTGCGGTCGCTCTGTCAGACGGACGTCAGAGGATGCCGGAGCGCAGGACCCGCTGGATCGCGTGGATGACGGCCCCGAACCGGGCCTCGATCAGGTCGCGCGGAACCTCGGCGTCGTGCTGGATCGCCAGCGGATGCGTGAAGCGGTAGCTCGCGTCGAAGATGTAGGCGATCGCGCGCTCCCGATCGCGGGCCGAGAAGATCCCGGAGGTGATCCCCTCCTCGACCACCCGCTCCACGAGACTGCGAAGGCGGACACGGTGCCGCCGGGCGATCGGTCGGGCCGACACGGTGGCGTCGAGATGGACCGCGAACAGGTTCGGCTCGTCGAACAGGGCGTCCCGCTGGACCGTCGCGAGGGCGGTCAGCAGACGCTCGATCTTGTCGTCGGCGGGATCGGGCGCATCGGCGATGCCGGCGAGCCGGGCCTCGACCTCGCGCAGCCAGCGTCCCGCCACCGCGTCGAGGAGCGCATCCTTCGACGGGAAGTAGCGATATACGTTGGCGTGCGTCATGCCGGCTTCCGCGGCGACGGCTACGACCGTCACGCGCTTGGGTCCGAGCCGCGACAGGTGCTCGGTGGCGATGCCGAGGAGCCGCACGTCGGCCGCGACCGGAGCCCGCGGACGCGCCGGATTCACCCCGTCACCGCTTTCGCGGAGCGCGCCGGTCTCGGCGTCGGCGACGGTGAGCTTGGCCTTGGCGCTGAGCGCTTCTTCCTTGGACCCGTCAGACTCTGGTTTGAGGAAGGGAAGTGGAAGGCGGGAAGTGGACAGGTGGTAGGGCGAGACGGACCCCCATCATACCGGCTGAAGCGTCCCGGCGCTTCGCGTTGACGTTGCGGCTTCCCCCCGGGAGCCCAGTTACCTGAGCGGATTAGGACCGCTTAAAAACTCCTATGTGTCAGTTTGCCTTGAGAAGGCAACAAATTTTTCTCGTTATCACCTACGTCAGAAGCGGTTCTTCCACGCCCTTAAGGCGACGAACACCGCTTCGGGATCGCTTTCCCGCGGCATATCGACGGATCGGGCCAGGGCCGGCCGCGCGCTTCGCAGGAAGGGATTGGTCGCCCGCTCGGCACCCATGGTCGACGGGATCAGGAAACGGCCCTCCGCCTTGGCCTGCTCGGCCTCGGCGAAACGCGCTTTGAGGTCCGGGTTGTCCGGGTCCGCCGCCAGGGCGAAGCGGGCGTTGGAGAGTACGTAGTCGTGGCCGCTGAAGACCTGCGTCGCGTCGGGCAGGTCGTCGAAGCGTCGCAGCGACCGGTAGAGAGTCTCGGGCGGGCTCTCCATCACCCGGCCGCAACCCAGGGTAAACAGCGTGTCCCCGGCGCAGACGAGGCCGGCCGCTGCGAACCAGTAGGTGACGTGGTCGGCGCAGTGTCCCGGCGTCTCCCAGACCTTGGCCTCGAGTCGGCCGACCCTCACGATGTCGCCCTCGCGCACCGTGACGTCCACCTGCGGGACCGCATCGCCGGCCTTGGCGGGCGCGACGACCCGGGCACCGGTGGCCTGTTTCACTGCGGGGATGCCCTCGACGTGGTCGCCGTGCCGGTGCGTGACCAGGATGTCGGTCAGCCGCCAGCCGGTCTCCTCCAGGGCCTTCAGGACCGGTTCGGCCTCCGGCACGTCGATCGCCGCGCAGGCCCCGGTCTCCGGATCCCGGATCAGTACGCCGATATTGTCGCTGCGGCAGAGGAAGGTGCGAATCTCGGTCTCGGCGGCCATCGGACGGGATCTCCCAGGGGCGCGAAAGGGCGCGAAATCTGTTGCCGTGAACAGGCGATGGTCCGGGCGGGTTCCTCAGGCGCTTGCCGCGCGCCCCGCGGCTCACCATTGAGTACGAAGACCGTTCCGTCCGCGAACTCCTGTTCCTCCATGCGTCTCGACGTCAACGGCTTGCGGGCCTTCTACGCCAGTCCCCTGGGCCGCACGACGCACCGGGTGGTCGGCCGCGCGCTACACGGGTTCCTCGGCTCCGTCTCGGGGCTGCGCGTCCTCGGGATCGGCTACGCGACACCGTATCTCGGGCCGATCCACTGCATCGCCGAGCGCACGCTCGCGTTCATGCCGGCCAGCCAGGGCGTCGTGAACTGGCCGGGCACCGGCCGCTCCTGCGCGGCCCTCGCCGATCCCACCATGATGCCCCTGCCGGAGGCGGCCATCGACCGGGTGATCCTGGTCCACGCCCTCGAATCGGTGGAGAGTCCGACGGAGCTGCTGCAGGAGGTCTGGCGGACCCTCACGCCGGGCGGCCGGATGATCCTCGTGGTGCCGAATCGCCGGGGGGTCTGGGCGCGCCGGGAGGCGACGCCGTTCGGTCACGGGCAGCCCTACAGCCGCTCGCAACTCGGCCGGCTGATGCGGGACACGCTGTTCTCGCCGGTGAGCTGGTCCGAGACCCTGTACATGCCGCCGGTGCGCTCGCGCCTGATGCTGCGCACCGGCCCGGCCTGGGAGCGGCTCGGCACCAGCCTGTCCCTGCCCTTCGCCGGCCTGCACGTGGTCGACGCCACGAAGCAGCTCTACCGGCCGGTCGCCGTGCAGCAGGTGCGGCGCGCCCGTCGCCTCGCTCCGGCCCGGGTCCTGGTGCCGGCCCCCTCTCCAGGCTGACCCGGATGCGCGACACAGGCGTCCGGTGGACGATGATCCAGGACAGCGCGCGACACGGCCGGCCCCGATGAGCATCGACTTCACCGTCCAGCAATTCCTGCTCGCCCTCTCGGCGCTGTTCTCGATCGTGAATCCGATCGGGGGGGCCTTCATCTTCGCGCAGGTCACGGGCGCTTTCAGCCACGCCGAGCGCGTGCTGCTGTCGCGCCGGATCGGCGTCTACGCCGCCCTGGTGATGCTCGGAGCCCTGTGGGCGGGCACGCCGATCCTCAACTTCTTCGGCGTCACCCTGGGCGCGTTGCGGATCGCCGGCGGCCTCGTGGTCATGTCGTCGGCCTGGACGCAGCTGAACCGGCCGGAGGCGCGGGAGGCGCGCAAGCAGGCGGAAGCCTCGGGGTCGGCGGATCGCCCTGCGGTTCCGGCGGAACCGCAGGGCGATCCGGCGCCCGGGCCGCTCGCCGATATCGCCTTCTTCCCGCTGACGCTGCCCTTCACCACGGGGCCCGGCACGATCGCGGTGGCCATCACCCTGGGCGCCAACCGGCCCGCGGCTTACGCGGAGCGGTTGAGCTTCTACGGCGGCGTGACGCTGGCGGCGCTGGTGGTCGCCGCCACGGTGGCGGTGCTCTACGCCTCGGCGGACCGGGTCGTCGCGCTCATCGGCCCGGCCCGCGCTCGGGTGACCGGGCGCCTGTTCGCCTTCCTGCTGCTCTGCGTCGGAACGCAGATCCTGATCAACGGCCTCATGGACGTGTTCGCCCCCCTGGCGGCGTCACGCTGACGGCCGGGCKGCGTGCGGAGTCGGACCGGCTGGCGGCACCGCACCTGAGCCGCCGAACGCCGCGACGTGCCTAGGAGGCTGCGTGCCGGCGGCCGGTCGGCATCTCCAAAAAGCCGCCGACGATCCTGAATGCGCGAGCGACTGCGATTCGCGAAAGGCTGGCATTGGCTCGGCTTGGATCCAGCTGGAAGGCAGATCGTCGCGTTGGATCGAACCGCGTTCCATCCCAATGAAGGGCCGTATTCATTCGAATTTTTACATCGAATGGCAGCTTTTATTTCTATAGATCTGCGTATAATATGTATTGAATAGATATATATAGATATTGTCTGGTAAACTTTCGAGCGTGATTGTTTGTTAATGTTCGCGATATAGAGCCAGATTGGCGAGGACAACTGATCAGGTAAGGCTTGCATCCCGTGGTATCCCGCGCAAGATCTTTCTGGAACTCGGCCGCTGCAGAACCGAGCGTCGCGGGTCAATCCGCTGGCGACATGGAACCATCAACGGAGTGCAGTGCGTGGCGAGGGACGCCATTCCGAAGCCCCACCGGCGGCGCAACGGGCCTGGACGACGCGTGGCTCGGAATCACCGCGTCCGGTCTTTCCCCTGTCCGGGGCACGGCCGCGCGCCGCGCCGGGCGGAGCGAGGCCGGAACCGCCGGGACCCGAGCGCTGCCCGGCTCCGGTGCTCTCCGGTCCGATGCCGGCGCGGGCATGACCGAATTTTCCGACCGAGAGGGACCGAAAATTCCGGATCCGGCCGCGCCATCGAGGCCCGTGTGCCGCCCGCTCGACGCCCCCTGACCCCGTGAACCCCAACCCCGCCCGGAACCTGTGCCGGGCGTCCCGCGCGTCCGGAAGCCGATCCGCGCGCATCAGCAAGGAGACATCGCATGACCGACGGTACGCAGATCAAGGTCCCGGCTTGGTACAGCCCGGATGAGATCCAGGACATCCAGCGCGACCTTCTGGGCGCCGCCGCAAAGATCCTCGTGCTCTGCCTGGGCGGCAAGGGCGGCGTCGGCAAGACCACCATCGCTCTTCAGGTCGCCGACCTCTGCGCGGAGGTCGGTCCTGTGCTGGCGATCGACACCGATCCGGCCAACCGGCACTTCCACACGGCGCTGATGCAGGAAACCAGTCCCGGCAGCGACGCTTTCGTTCCCCGTCGCCCGGGCGTCGCCGGCTTCCGGCAGCGCCTGCGCGCCGAGGACAGCACGGGCCGCGTCGATCCGACCCTGTGTCAGGACCTGATCGAGCGGGTGATCGAGACGGCCGAGCGCTTCATCGTGGTCGACTTCCCGGCCGGCGATACCGAGACCACCCGCCGCTGCACCGAGATCATCGTGGAGAGCTGCCGGGAGGCGAATGTCCGCCTCGCCGTGGTGGTCGCGGCCGGTGCGGTCGATCCCACCGCCCTGGAGGTGCTCAGGGAACTTCGGCCGATGCTGATCGAGTGCGATCGGGCGATCCTGGCCAAGAACACGGCCCAGGCGACCAATTTCGACTATCTCGAAACGTCCGATCTCGTGCGCGCGCTGCGCAAGCAGTCGAATTTCCGCGTCATCGAGATCGAACGGATCGGCGAGCGGCTGATCGAGGCCCTGCGCGTGCAGCACATGACCTGGCAGGACCTGGCGAACGGCGCGCCGATGCGCCTGCGGGTCGAAGGCCGCCGCCTGCGGCGCAACTTCCACACGGCGTGGCGGGATGCGCTCCGGCCGTGACCAACCTCGAGCGGTTCTACCGGTCGGTCCACGGCCGCGATCTCCAGCCCTGGGAGCGCCAGCTCGCCGTGCGGATCGCGGCCGCCCTGAACACCACGACGGACGACGACTTCGTCGTCCACCTGCTCCTCGTGTACATGTCCACCAACGCCATCACCAACATGTACAACGAGCTGGTCGCGGCCCGGAACAGCATCGCCGAAGACAGCAGAGCCCTGACCCAGACGTTCACGGGCGATCTGCGCCGCAACAGGGTGATGACCTATGGGCTGATCGGGATCGCAGCCTTCGGCCTCCTCACCAGCGCCGGGCTCCTCGGCATCGTCCTCAATCTGTCACACGGCTCCGCGGCCAACGAGACGCGCCTCGCCGCCGCGCTGGAGGCCTGTGAGCGGCGCGCCCCGGCCGGCGGCCCGCCGGGTTTCGGGGTCGGTCGCTGACCGGGGCGGGGCTGCGCCGTCACGGCCCGGCCCCCGCAACGGTCCTGCCTTGGCCGCGTCGGTGATCCACGCGGTGCACGGCTATTCGAGACGGACGGACACGCTGTCGCTGGCGCCGGTCGCATCAAGCACCGAGATCCGGGCGAAGCCCGCACCGCCCGGGACCCACTCGGCCCGGCGCCGCGGCGTCTGCACCACCGGCTGGCCATCGACCAGCCAAGTGAGCGGCGGGACGCCGCCCAGCGCCTTGAGGGCGAGGCCCGGATTGCCGTCCGCCGCGCCATGGCCGTCCGTCGCGAGGCCGAGATCGATCCAGGCGCCGTCCGGCGGATAGGCGATCCGCAGGACCGGTCCCTGCGTGTCGGGCGTCTCGCGTCCGAAGTGCCGCAGCGGCGGCGGCAGGCCCCCCGTCCCGGCGACGAGCGCATCCCGCGGCTGCAAGACCGCCTCGGGCTCGATCCCGAGGCGCGCGAAGGCGTCGAACAGGATCGGCGCCGCGACCGTGCGGCCCACGAGCCCCGGCACGGCGGCGCCGTCCGGCCTCCCAGCCCAGACGACGATCGTCGCGTGCCGGTCGAACCCGGCCGCCCAGGCGTCGCGGTACCCGTAGGAAGTGCCGGTCTTGTAGGCGATGCGGTTCGGGAGGGCGTTCTCCGGCGGCGGCGTCCCGCGCAGGATGTCGGCGACGTACCAGGCGGCCACGGGCTCCGCGACCCTGCGAGTGGATTCGGTCGCGGCCCCATCGGCGCGGCGGATGAGGTCCGGCACCGCACCGCCGCGGGCGAGTCCGGCATAGAGGCGCGCGAGGTCGGTGAGCGTGATGCCGAGGCCGCCGAGGGCCACCGGAAGACCCGGGGCCGCCTCGCGCGGGAGCTGGATCGCCGCCCCGGCGGCGCGCAGCCGCGCGATGAAGCGGGCGGGACCGACGGCATCCATCAACGCGACCGCGGGCACGTTGAGCGAGAGCTGCAGGGCACGCCGGGCCGTGACCGTGCCCTGGAAGGTCAGGTCGAAATTCTCCGGGGCGTAGCTCGCCGAGAAGCGGGCCGGCCGGTCCTCCAGCAGCGTCTCGGGATGGGCGAGTCCGTCCGCGAAGGCCATGGCGTAGACGAACGGCTTCAGCGCCGAGCCGGGGGAGCGCACCGCCAGCGTCATGTCGATGGCGCCGCGCCGGTTTTGATCGAGGTAGCCGGCGCTGCCCACCTGGGCCAGCACCCGCCCGTCACGGTTGTCGATAACGAGGATCGCCACCGAGAGGTCCGGGCCGGCGGCGGCCGCGCGCTCGGTGGCGAGCGCTTCCAGCCGCTCCTGCAGGCGCCCGTCGATGGCGAGGCGGATCATCGAGGCCCCGGAATCTGCCGCGACGGCCTCCTCGGCGGCGTGCGCCGCGAGCATCGGGAAGGGCTTGCGCGCCGCCGGGACCGGCTCGGCGCGGGCGGCATCGGCCTCCGCCGGGGTCAGGACGCCCTGGGCGGTGGCGACCGCGAGAACGCGGTCCCGGGCGGCGCGGGCGCGTTCCGGAAACCGGTCCGGACGGCGGGTCTCGGGCGATTGCGGCAGGGCGACGAGCAGCGCCGCCTGTGCCGCGGTCAGCCGGACCGGCTCCCGCCCGAAATACGCCACGCTCGCCGCCCGCACGCCCTCCAGCGGCCCGCCGTAGGGCGCGAGCGCGAGGTAGAGATCGAGGAGGCCGGATTTGCCGAGACGCCGTTCCAGCATGACCGCCCGCACCATCTGGCGGAGCTTGGCCGCGAGCGAGCGCTCGCCCCGCGGCTCGACCAGGCGGGCCACCTGCATCGACAGGGTCGAGGCGCCCGAGACGATGCGGCCTCGGGTCAGCCACTGGAACGCGGCGCGCAGCACCGCGGCCGGGTCGATCCCGGGGTGGCGCGCGAACCGGCGATCCTCGTAGGCGAGCAGCATCGCCCGGTAGCGCGGATCGACGGCCTCCGCGGTGACCGGCAGGCGCCAGCGCCCGTCCGCCGTCGCGAAGGGCCGCAGGAGGGTGCCGGACCGGTCCAGCACCACGGTCGAGCGCGCTGCGGCGGCGGCGAGGTCGAGGGGCGGCAGCGCCCGGGCATAGGCCCAGAGGCCGCCGGCTCCGGCCGCCAGCATCCCGAGCCCGAGCGCCGCAGCTCCGAGGGCCGAGCGTAGGCCCAGCCGTCGTCCCCGCGATGCCGCCCTCTGCCTCGGATCGAACCCGTCGTGCGGCACGCAATCTCCCGGTTCCGGCTCCGCTGGCGGAGGATCCCCGGTTCCCGCGCAGCCGACAAGTCCCCGGGAAGCCCGACAGGTTGAGAGCGGGCGTCCGTGCCTGCTCGGTCCGCGCCTACGCCAGACCGATCCCGCGCAGTCCCGCGAGGGACGGTCGATCCGGGCGCTGCACCCGAATCGGGAAGGGCACGACGTTGGAGGGGGTCCCGGCGAACCCGGTCTCGGGTGGGGGGGCCGTGTCGCGCGCCGTGTCGCGCACCTTGCCGTGCTTCCCCCAGCGCTCGATCCGCTTGAAATACGTCCGCCTCGCCAGCCAAGCCGGAATGCGCCTGCCCTTTTGCATGATCTGCCCCTCGCCGATGCGACCCGCGACGCGCCATACAGTCCGCCGATCCGAGCACGCCAAGCGTTTCGAATCAGGGCTGTATTCGTGATACGAGCGAATCCCGTGCAGCACCGCATCCCCCGTTTGGGTGACGCAGGGCACGGGCGCGCGGGTCAGGCCGCCGCGATTTCCTTCGCCCGCTCCAGCGCGAGCTTGGTGACGCTCACTTGGTCGATCTTGCCTGTGCCGAGCATCGGGATCGTCTCAAGCACCACCACCTCGGCGGGAATCGCCACGTCCGAGGCGCCGCGGCTCTTCGCGAAGCTCTGGTAGGCCGCCCGGGTCGCGTCCTTCTCCTGCGTGAACAGGATCAGCCGCTCGCCCTTGCGGGCGTCCGGCACCGCCGCCACCGCGCTCAGGCGATCCGGCCAGAGTTCCGCGGCGAGCGCCTCGACGCCGGCAAGGGAAATCATCTCCCCGGCGACCTTGGCGAAGCGCTTCGCCCGGCCCTTGATGGTCACGAAGCCCATCGGGTCGATCGCCACGATGTCGCCGGTGTCGTGCCAGCCCCCCGGCGGCGGCTCGAGGACGCCCGGCTTCTCGGCGCGCAGGTAACCCAGCATGATGTTGGGTCCGCGCAGGGACAGGCGTCCCCCCTCCTCGATCCCCGGCACCGGCTCCAGGCGGGTCTCGATCCCGGGCAGGATCCGGCCGACCGTGCCGAAGCGGTTGAACATCGGCGTGTTGAGCGCCACCACCGGTCCGCACTCGGTGACGCCGTAGCCTTCCAGGATGCGCAGGCCGAATTTTTCAGCCCAGGTCCTCCGGGTGGTCTCCTTCACGGCCTCCGCGCCGGCCACGACGTAGCGGAGGGAGCGCAGGTCGTAGGAATGGGCCGCCCGGGCGTAGCCCGTCAGGAAAGTGTCGGTCCCGAACAACACGGTGCTGTTCGAGCCGTAGATCAGCTCCGGCACGATCCGGTAGTGCAGCGGCGACGGGTAGAGATAGACCGGCACCCCCGAGACCAGGGGCAGGACCAGCCCGGCCGTGAGGCCGAAGGCATGGAAGACCGGCAGCACGTTGAACACCTTGTCGGTGGGGCCGAAATCGATCCGGGCCGCCACCTGCGCCACGTTGGCCAGCATGCAGCGGTTGGCGAGCACCACGCCCTTCGGCGTGCCCTCGCTGCCCGAGGTGAACAGGACCGCCGCCGGATCCTCGCCCGAGCGCGTCACCAGGGGGCGCCGGGGGCTCAGCAGCCCGCGGAACTTGTCGGCCTTGGTGATGGTCGCCCGCACGTCCTCCAGATAGACGAGGTCGATGGAGCCGCGGATCGCCTCCACCAGCGCGCCGAGGCGCCCCTTCTCGATGAAGGCGCGCGAGGTCAGGATCCTGTCCACCTGCGCGGCTCGGCAGGCCGAGAGGACGTTGGCGGGACCGGCCGAGAAGTTGATCATCGCCGGCACCCGGCCCGCGGAGGCCAGGGCGAACAACGTCACCGCGGCACCGTTGGCGTTCGGCAGCATCACGCCGATCCGGCCGCCCTCGGGGGCCAGCGGCATCAGCTTGCGGCCGAGCACGTTCGCGCCCATCACCAGGCGGCTGTAGGTCAGGCGGCCGCCGACCGGGTCCTCCAGGGCGTTGCGGCCCCAGCCGTGACGCTCCCCCGCCGCGATCAGCGCCGCCATCAGGCCGCGGTCGATGTCGGTCGTGCGGAACAGGAGGTCCGACATGATCCCGTAGAGGGCGGCTCCCGCCGCCTGCCGGCGCGCCTTGCCCTTGAGCGCGGGGTCCACCGTCAGGCGCACCGGCGGCATGACCGTCACGGTTACCTTCGGCCACCAGCGGCGGCGGACCTGCCCGCGCGACAGACGCGAGAACGCGGTGCGCTCCAGCCCGTCGATCTTCACGGGCACCACCATGGCCCCCGCCTTGTCGGCGATCAGTCCGGCGCCGTCGTACACCTTCATTAGGCTGCCGGTGACCGTGAGCCGGCCCTCGGGAAAGATGATCAGCGTCTCGCCGCTCTTGACCGCGTTGATCAGCGTCCGCGTGGCCAGGGGACGGGTCGGGTCGAGCGGCATCGCCTTGGTGACGCGCAGGAACGGGCGCACCCACCAGCGCTGCGCGATCCCGCTGTCGATCGCGAAGACCGGCTCCTGATCGAGGAGGGACAGGGCGAGCGGCGCATCGAGGAACGACACGTGGTTGAGGGCGACGATACAGTTCGGCCCGGCCGCCGCGATGTTGTCGAAGCCGCGGACCTCCAGGCGGTAGAAGGCCCGGAACAGGATCGACAGGGCATCCCGGAACGGGCTCGTCTGGAGGGTCGCAAACACGACCGCACCGACGACGAGGTTCAGAACCGCCACCACGGCGAGCAGGTGCGCGATCGAGAGTCCGGCGCCTTGAAGGGCCGCCAGCGCCAGGGTGCCGGCCACCATGAAGGCCGCCGTCATGACGTTGACCGCGCCGATGATGCGCGCCCGCATCGCCTTCTCGGCCCAAGCCTGCACGGCCGCGAAGGACGGCACGATGTAGAGGCCGCCGGAGATCGCCAGCCCCAGGAAGTCGATGCCGGTGCGCAGGCCGTGGCCGGTCCGCAGGAAGTCGAAGGGGCCGATGGCGTCCGCGGGCGGCGCCGGCAGATGTCCGACTGTCCAGGCGAGGTCGAGGCCGAACAGGCCCATCAGCACTGCACCCACCGGCGTCGGGAGCAGCACGATCCGGCCGCTGGCGAGCCACGAGGCGAGGCCCGACCCGAGCGCGATGCCGATGGAGAACAGCGCCAGCAGCAGCGTGATCACCGTCTCGGTGCCGTTGAAGGCGCCGCGCACCAGCACCGGCAGCAGCGACAGGATCACAACGCCGACCAGCCAGAACCAGCTCACGATCAGCGAACCGCGCCACAGCCGCGTATCGGCCCAGAGGTCGCGCAGCAGCGCGTAGGTCGAGCGGGCGATGTTCGGATCGATGCGCAGGTCCGGCGCCCCCTCCCCGGTCGCCGGGATCATCCGGGCCGAGAGCCAGCACAGGACGGCAAAGCCCATCACCAGGGCGCCGAACACGACGCCGGATCCGCCCATCGCCGAAGCCGCGCCGGCCGCGATCGTGCCGAGCAGGATCGCCAGGAAGGTCGCGGCCTCCACGAGGGCGTTGCCGGCGGGCAGTTCCTCGCGGCGGAGGTGGTCGGGCAGGATCCCGTATTTGATCGGGCCGAACAGGGCCGCGATCGTCCCGAACAGGCCCAGCGCCACGAACAGCACCGGTACGGAATGGAGCAGGAAGCCGATCACAGCGGTGCCGGCCGCGAAGATCTCGGCGAATTTCAGCCGCCGCGCCATCAGCGCCTTGTCGTACCGGTCTGCCCACTGGCCACCGAGACCCGACAGGATGAAGAACGGCCCGATGAACACGGCGCTCGCGAGCGTCACCAGCACGCCCGCATGGGCATCCGCCTGGCCGCCGATCCCGAACAGGATCAGGAAGGCGAGCGCGTTCTTCAGGAAATTGTCGTTGAATGCCGAGAAGAACTGGCACCAGAACAGCGGCGCGAAGCGCCGCGCAGTCATCAGGCTACGGAACATGGCGGTCTCTCGGTTCCGAACCTGACTGGCCCACGAGAGACGGTCAGGTCAAATCGGACCGATGCGAACGCACAGGAGTCATGGTCGCGGCGTTGCCGGACCGTGCGAACCGGCACCGCGCCGCGGCTGACCTCAGGGTCTGCGCACGAGACGGGCTTTGGCCGGGCTGGCGGCCCCGGTGCGCCGGGCGATGAAGGCGTGCAGGGAAGCGCCGAGGTCGTAGGACCAGGTGACGTGGGCCACGAGCGTCGAGATCATGAAGAGCGCGGCCCCGGCCGCGCAGGCCGGCACGATCAGCAGAAAGGTCAGGACCATTCCGACCGCGGTCCGCTCACCCAGGGAGGCTTGCGGCCAGGGATCGATCGGCAGGGAGACGCGTCGTCCATAGCGCATGGCCTCGACCCTCGATGGTTCGGCACGTCGCGGTACAGACTCAACAGCGGCCAACGCCGGACGTTGCGTCGCCGGTTCCGATAATCGCCGACCCCCGTGACGTTGCGGCTCGCGGCGGCGGCGCAACCGAGTGGATCGCACCGGGTTGCCGCTTCGATCCTTTGACGGTTTTGAGGTGGGCATGGCACGGGTTGCGGTCGTTACCGGGGGCACGGCCGGGATCGGGCTGGCCACGGCGCATGCTCTCGCCGCCCACGGCTGGTCGGTGGCAGTGATCGCGCGTGATGCGGGTCGTCTCGCGGCGGCGGAGCGGGCGCTCGCCGCTTACGGTCAGCCGGTGCTGGCAATCGGCGCCGACGTTGCGGATGCGCAGGCCGTGGATGCGGCTGCAAGCCGGGTGGAGCGCGAACTCGGCCCGATCCGTGCCTGGGTGAACAACGCCATGTCGACGGTGGTCAGCCCGGCCGACCAGATCTCCCCCGACGAGTACCGGCGTGTCACGGAGACCACCTATCTCAGCCAGGTCTACGGGACTCTCGCCGCCCTGCGCTTCATGAAGCGGCGCAACCGCGGTGCGATCATCCAGGTTTCGTCCGGCCTCGCGATCCGGGCCGCGCCCTTGCAGGCGCCCTACTGCGCGGCGAAATTCGCGGTCTCGGGCTTCACCGACGCCCTGCGCTGCGAGCTGCTCCACGACGCGGTCGATGTCAGCCTCAGCGTCGTCTATCTGCCGGCGGTGAACACGCCCCAGTTCAACTGGGCGCGCAACCGGACCGGCCACCGGCAATACGCCCCGGACCCAGTCTTCGACCCGCGGCTCTGTGCCGAGGCGATCCTGTACGCCGTCGAGCACCCGCGCCGGGAGGTCTGGGTCGGGCGCTCGTCGATGATGATGGCCGCCGCCCAGGCGCTGGCGCCGAGCCTCGCCGACCGCAAGGCCGCCTCCATGTGGTCGGCGCAGCTCTCCGACGAGACCATTTCCGCGATGGACGGCAACCTCTATGACCCCGTGCCCGGCCCGGTCGGGATCGACGGGCGGTTCTCGGGTCGGACCAAGGCGAGCCGGACCGAATTCGTCACGAGCCGCACCCGCGACCTCGTGGTCGGCGGCCTCGCCGGGCTGGCGCTGATCGGGCTCGCCGGCACCGTCCACGCCGCCCGCTCGGCCCGCCGCCTGCCCGGGCGGACGTGACGGCTGCGTCCGGTCGCGCCGCCTGTTACACGAGCCGCCTCCGAGGAAGGTCCGAGACGATGCCCGGCTATCTGCCCTTCGCGGGCGCCCTGAAGCTGCCCGCCTTCACCTGCGACAATTGCGGGTTCTGGCAGCGCCACTTCGAGACGCCGGCCGCCTGCCCGATGTGCCTCGATGCCCGCCATGTCGTGCCCCAGGACGGCTGGCGTTTCCGCACCACCCGGGAGGCGCAGGACGCCTTCCCGTGTCACTGGCAGGAGCTGGAGCCGGGGGTGTGGCGCTTCTGGAACGAGCCGGTCTCCGGCATCGGGCCTTCCGCGTACCTGATCCAGACCGAGCACGGGAACATGGGCTTCGAGGGCTGCCCGGTCTTCAGCGAGGCCGCCCTCGACCAGATCGAACGGCTCGGCGGCATGGCGGTGCTCTCGGCCTCGCATCCGCATGCCTACGGGGCGCTGCCGCAGCTCCAGGACCGGTTCGACCCGGAATTGTGCCTGCCGGCGGCCGACTTCACCTGGAGCGCGGCCCTGCAGGTGAGCTGGCCCTACGACGACTTCCTCGAGCCCCTGCCGGGCCTGGAGCTGCACCGCACCGCGGGCCATTTCGACGGCCACGCCATCCTGTACGACCGGTCGCGGAAGATCTGCTTCTGCGGCGACGCCCTGAAGTTCGAACTCGACCCCGCGGATTTCCGCCGGGCCACGACGGTCTCGGCCCATAAGGCCTTCGTGCGCGGGGTACCGCTCACCCCCGGGGAGCTGCGCCGCTACCGCGACGTGTTCGAGCGCCTCGACTTCGTCCAGACTTGGACGCCGTTCGAGCCCGCGCGCAATTGCGGGCGGGCGGAGGTGCTGGCGCTCCTCGACCAGTTGTTGGGCGGTCGGTCCCATGCCGCCCCGGTGCCGCTCGAGGGCCTGCGGGTTCAGGGGCGATAGGGCGGCCTGCGTAGCTCAGACCGCCCGCACGCCGTCGAGGAACCGGTGGACTTCGGCGGCGAGGTGCCCAGCCTGGCGGGACATGTCGGCGGTGGCTCCCAACATCGTGTCGGCAGCCGTCCCGGTCGCCGTCGCCGATTCGGCGACGCCCACGATGCTGCCTGTGACTTCGGCCGTCCCCTGTGCCGCCTGACCGACGTTGCGCACGATCTCCTGCGTGGCCGCGCCCTGCTCCTCCACCGCGGCGGCGATCGAGGCCGCGACGCCGTCGATCTCCCGGATCCGCGCCGTGATCGCCCCGATCGCCGACACCGCTTCGCCCGTGGAGGCCTGAACCCGGGCGATCTGCCCGGAGATCTCCTCGGTCGCCCGCGCGGTCTGCTCGGCGAGCGCCTTCACCTCGGAGGCGACCACCGCGAAGCCGCGGCCCGCCGCGCCTGCCCGGGCCGCCTCGATGGTGGCGTTCAAGGCCAGCAGGTTGGTCTGCCCGGCGATCGAGGCAATCAGCCCGGCGACGTCACCGATGCGCGATACGGCCGCGCTCAGCTCATGAACCAGCGCGCCGGTCTGGTCCGCCTCCTCGACCGCCGCCCGCGCCAGCTTGGCCGAGCCATCGACCCGCCGGCCGATCTCCTGCACGGACGAGCCGAGTTCCTCGGCCGCCGCCGCGACCGTATTGACCCGGGAGGCGACATCCTCCGCGGCCACCGCGACCGTCCCGGACTGGCCCGAGGTCCGGCCGGCCAGGGTCGACATGGAGCCGGCGATGGTCTGCAGCTCGGCGGCGGAGGCCGAGACCTGCTCGACAATGCCGCCGACAGCAGTTTCGAAGCCGTCGGCCATCTGCCGTATGCCGAGCCGCCGCTGCTCCTCGGCCGCCAGCCGCGCCCCTTCCGCTTCTGCCTCCAGCGCCCGCGTGCGGATCAGGTTGTCCCTGAACACCTGCACGGCCTTGGCCATCGCGCCGACCTCGTCGCTGCGTCCGATCCCGGGCACGGCCGTTTCGGCCGCCCCGCCCGAGATCGCCCGCATCGCGGCCGACAGGCGGTCGATGCCGCGCACGACGCGGAAATGGATGACCCAGGCCGCCGAAACCGAGAGCGCGACGGCGAGGATCGCGATGGACAGGAAGATCTGGAAGGCGCCTGCCGCCTCCCCGACGCGCAGCTCCGCCCGCGCCTCGACGGCCTTCATCAGGGCGATGGCCGTGTCGTCGATCAGCAGCAGTCCTTTAAATTGCCCCTGCTGCCAGGTCTTGATCTCGTCGTCGGACGGCAACCGGCCGGCCTCGACGATCGGGGCAACCAACCGCGTGCGCAGGCGGTCGAACGCGCCGGTGAAGTACTGGTCGTCCGCAGCGCGGTAGGCGGCCATCACGGCGTCGGGCGTGCGCGTCGAAGACAGGATCTGGCCCGTCATCGACCAGGCCATGGCGGCGCGTGTCCGGACCGCGCGGAGTTCATTGCGCTCGTCTGCGGTCAGGGTCCGGTTGTTGAAAACGACGCCGTAGACCGTGGCGCCCTCTGTGCCGCTGTTGGTGCGCGCCAGCCAAACCGTCGCGTTGGCGTCGAGCATCCAGCCCGCGCCGGGGTCGAGGGTCCGGATCTGCTTCTCGAGTCTGGAGGCCAGGGCTTCCAGGCACCGCGTGGTCTCCAGGCCCAGCTCGGTGACCCGCTTCCGCAGGGCCTTGTCCCGCGCCTCCAGGGGCTGGTCCATGGCGGCATCGATGTCCCGACGCAGCTGGGTCCAAGCCCCGATCGAGGCGCTGAGCGCGCCGGCCGCCTGACTGACCGCCGGTTCCGGATCCTCCGAAAGCCCCTGCAGGGTGACGGCGACGTTCTCGTCGAGTTGCTGGCGGCGGTCGAAGATCAGGTCCTTCCGGTATTCGCGGTTCACTTCGGGCGCGTCGGCGAGCGCCAGCCCGCTGTAGCCCGACTCGAACCGGAAATGCGTCCGGCTCAGGAACAGGCTGCGATCGAGCGCCGCGTACGTGGCCACGGATCGTGATGCCGCTCTCTGTCGAACGCTCAGGGTCAGCTCGTAGATCGGCACCCCGATGGCTGGCAGGCTCAAGAGAATTGTCATCAAGATCAGCACGTTGCGAATCGATATGCGCAGCATGTGTTCGGTCTCTGGCGCAGCGGGCGCGGCGGCGTGATCCAAGTACCGGACCGCAATGTCAAGCAGACAGGCCGAGATCAGGATCCATCTTGACTTCAGATTTTGAAGCAGAAAGCTTTCAAAATTGGCGCCAGTGAGTGTCCAGATATCAAACTTTGCGAAGTGAAGATCGTTTTTGATGGGATTGTATTGAGGGCGTCGGG
The DNA here is from genome assembly GCF_056403155.1 of Methylobacterium sp. P3_A11. Lineage (NCBI taxonomy): Bacteria > Pseudomonadati > Pseudomonadota > Alphaproteobacteria > Hyphomicrobiales > Methylobacteriaceae > Methylobacterium > Methylobacterium sp. P3_A11. Next base: position 9,530 of record NZ_JBFUGA010000038.1, on the reverse strand, counting down.
TGATGAATCGTACGCGGCGCGGACTTGCCGCGCGCGGAAAGAGCGGGTGACAAGGGCGCGTGGCGTCCGGACTTCCCCGTCGCATCGGCTGTGCCAGCCTCGGCCTCAGGGCTGGTGGAGCGGGTCGTTCTCCAGGCGGATCGGCTGGCCGTGGGGCGTCGCGTCGGCGGCCCGGAGGAACGCCGCGGTGCGTGCCGCGACGCTCTCGGGTCCGGCCACGCCACGCTCGGCCAGGAGCGCTTCCAGCGTGGCGAGCCACGCGCCGTAATCGGCCGCCCTCTCGGGGGCGTCTGCGGGGCGAATCTGCCGGCCGAGGCGGTCCGCCCATTCCGACCACGTGAACAGCCCGGCCTCCCGCAGGGAGACAACCATGGCGAAGACCTGCGCCTCCCAGGGGGCCGCGAAGGTGCTCGGCGCGGGATCGGTCACGCGGGATCCAGGTAGGGTTCGAAGGCCGCGACGGTGACGTGGCCGCCCGGATCGCCGTGCTCGCCCCACAGGTCCTGCGCGGTGAATGCGACGGTGTAGAGCCAGCTCGGGTGCTCGCCCGCGCGATAGGCGTTGGTGTCGGGGAAGACGAAAGCCCCGTCGACGCGCACGATCCGGCCGGGCTTGCCGCGTACGTAGCGCGGCAGCCGCGTATGGCCGGTGGGGTGGATGTTGCGGGCGCGGACGGCATCGCCGACCGCGAATCGGGCCGGGGCATCGGGGGTACGGCTGCTCGGGAATCCGGCCCGGAACCGCGCCTCCAGATCCCCGCTGGCCAGGATCCGGGCGACGGGTTTGGCCGGCTCCGCAGACGCTCCGTCCTCGATCTCGGCCTGCGTCGCCAGCCCTGTCGCGACGACCTGCTTCTCCAGCGCCTTCAGCCAGATCTCGTAGTAGCTCGACGACAAGTACTCGGCGGGTGGCAGCGATTCGCGGGTGGCGCGGCTGCCGTCGAGATTCCAGGCGCCGGTGTAGCCCATGGCCATCGCCATCGCGAAGACCCGGCGTTCCCACGCGGCGTGGAACACCGGCTCGCCCGGCTCCGGCACGACCGGCCCGAAGCCGTGACTACCGCCGAGATCCTGGGCGCCGTTCATACCGGCCTCTCCACGGGTGCGGCCGGAATGCCCCTGGGCAGACCTGTGCCGATCATCGAATCGCGGGTGACGAGGGCGGCGAGCGCTTCCTCGGACAAGCCCTCGGTCTGCGCGGGCCGCATTGGCAGGACCATGTAGCGGGTCTCGGCGGTCGAATCCCAGACGGTGATGCGGGTGGTCTCCGGAAGCGTCACCCCGAATTCGGCGAGGACCCCGCGGGGATCGATCACCGCCCGGGCGCGGTAGGGGGGTGCCTTGTACCAGACCGGCGGCAAGCCGAGCACCGGCCAGGGGTAGCAGGAGCAGAGGGTGCAGACGACGAGGTTGTGGGTCTCGGGGGTGTTCTCGACCACCACCATGTGTTCGCCGCCGCGGCCGCCGATGTCGAGTTCGGCGATCGCCGACGTGGCGTCGGCCAGGAGCCGTGCCCGATACGCGGGATCGGTCCAGGCCCGCGCCACGACGCGCGCGCCCGCATGCGGGCCGACCTTGGTCTCGTAGAGTTCGACCAGGGCGTCGAGGGCCGCCGGATCGACGTAGCCCTTCTCGGTGAGCAGGGATTCCAGGGCGCGCACCCTGGCCTCCACGGGCGACAGTTCGCTGCCGTGGTGGTGATCGTCGTGATCATGCCCCGGATGCGCGTGAACGTGGCTCATCCCGTTCTCCTCAAGACGCGTAGTCTGCATCCACTCGCAGCCAGCCGCCACTCCCTGGGCGCCGGCACAGGTCGGCTACGCGCCCGCCGCGCGATGCTTAAATTCCCTGACACATTCGGGAGCGTTTGGCATCGGTTCAGGATTATGCAGATACGGACGTTAGAGGGATTCCAGTATACTGACGTTGGAGGCGAAAACGTTCATGACCGATGACGCTGCCGAGCTGTCAGAAGCCGTCGCGGGCGACCGGGACGCGCCCGCCTACGCCGCAGCGATCGGACAGCATCTCGCCCTGCCGATCCGGGATTACTTCAAGGTCGTCGAGCAGGAGCCGCTGCCCTCGCAGCTCGCGACTCTGGTGGCCCGCTTCGAGGCGGCGGTCACGGCGCAGGGCGCGACGATCCCCTTCGACTTCCGCGGGGATATCATCAGGGCGCTTCCGGCCCTGCGCACCTTCGCGCTGTCGCTGGTCGGGGACGTGAGCCGCGCCGATGACCTGGTCCAGGAGACGTTCGTGAAGGCCTGGGCCAATCAGGGGCGTTTCCGGCCCGGCACGAACTTCACCGCGTGGCTGTTCACGATCCTGCGCAACCAGTTCTACACCGACCTGCGCAAGACGCGCCGGGAGGTCGAGGACGTGGACGGGACGCATGCCGGCCAGATGACCAGTCCGTCCGACCAGGAGGACGCCACCACCCTCAAGGTCGTCTGGGAGCGCCTCGGCGACCTGCCTTCGGCGCAGCGACAGGCGCTGCTGCTGGTGGGTGCCGAAGGCCATACCTACGAGGAGGCCGCGACGAAGCTCGGCTGCCAAGTGGGGACCGTGAAGAGCCGGGTGAGCCGGGCGCGGTCGTCGCTCCTGGACACCCTCGGCGTCGTGGTGTCGGGCCAGGCGCCGGCTGGCTGAGGAAGCGGCGGCGCGCCTGACTCCGCGGAGGCGATCCGGGTCCCGCTCCCTTCGTCAGGACAGATCCCGAACGGTCCACGCTGGCGGCGCCCGCCAAGCCGGGCGGGCGCCGCAGTGGTGGCTCGGGGATCCCCWGCCGAGAGCCCGGACACGCAGGCCGCATCCTCCTGCATCGTTCCGCCGCTCTGCCGTGTGCTCAGCCGACGCGCGATGCGCAGGGTGGAGAATCCGAACATCCCACCTTCACACGGGCGGCCGGCGCAGGTGCCAGTCGCTCGCCCGCTGGTAGGCCTGCCCGATCCGCAGCGCCGTCGCCTCGTCGTAGCCCCGGCAGACGATCTGGAGCGACAGCGGCAGTCCGGCGGCGGTGAAACCGTTCGGCAGCGCCAGGGCGCAGAGATCGAGCAGGTTGCCGAACCGCGTGAAGCGAGACGGCAGGTGCGCCTCCTCGACCTCCGCGAGCGCGACGGCCGCGCACTCCGTGGTCGGTGTCAGCAGGGCATCGATCCCCTCCAGGGCGGCGGCGTAGTCCCGCTTCATCGCGGCGCGGCGGTGGAGCGTGCCGAGATAATCCTGCGCCGAAACCTGCGCACCGGCCAGGATCCGCGCCCGCACGGCGTCGCCGAGCTGCGCGGACGGATCCTCCGCGAGGGTGCCGTTGACGAAATAGGCTTCCGCATTGGTGATCTGGTTCATGGCCACGCACTCGCTGAACCGGAACGGCAGCGTCACGTCCACGATCTCGGCCCCGAGCCCGGCGAGGAGGTCGAGGGCCGCGTCGTAGGCGGCCAGCATGTCGGCGGCGACGCCCTCCCGCTCGGCACCCGGCATGCGGCCGAGGCGCAGGCCGCGCACGCCACGGTTCAGGCCGGGCCAGGGCGAGTCCGGCTGGATGCCCCGGGTCGTCGCATCGCTCGGATCGGGACCCGAGATCGCCTCGTAGAGGAGCGCGACGTCCTCCACCGTGCGGGCGAGCGGGCCGGGGGTATCCAGCGTCATCGAGAGCGGGACGATCCCCCACGTCGAGACGCGCCCGACCGTGACCTTGAGCCCCGTCAGCCCGCAGAAGGCGGCGGGCAGGCGGACCGATCCGCCGGTATCGGTCCCGATGCCCCAGGGCGCCATCCGCGCCGCCACCGCGACGCCGGTGCCGCTGCTCGACCCGCCGGGGGTGCGCGGCGTCTCGGGATCCCAGGGGTTCCAGGGTGTGCCGAGATGCTGGTTGGTGCCCCAGCCGCCATAGGCGAACTCGACGGTGTGGGTCTTGCCGAGCACGATCATGCCCTGCGCGATCAGGCGCCGGGCGATGGTCGCCGTGCGCTCGGCCCGCCGCGCCCGGTGGGCGGCCGAACCGCCCATGGTGATCCGACCCTCCAGGTCGATGAGATCCTTGAGCACCACCGGAACACCATGGAGCGGACCCACCGCGTGGCCCGACCGGATCGCCCGGTCGGCGCCCTCGGCGGCGAGGCGGGCATCGGCCGCGAAGACCTCCGTGAAGGCCTGGAGCTTCGGCTCCAGCGCCGCGACGCGGTCGAGCAGCGAGTCGACCGCGTCGACCGGCGAGAGGCTGCGCGACCGGAAGGCGCGGCCCAGTTCGGCCGCGGCGGCGTGGGCGGGATCGAGATCGGGCATCGGCTTACTGCACGCTGACGAGGGTGAGGTCGACGAACCAGGATTGCGGAGAGACGAAGCCGTGGATCTTCTTCGACATCCCGCGGGGATTGAGGTCATGCACGACGAACAGCCAGGGTGGGTTATCTACGAGGCGCTCGTTCGCGATCTTGGTCTGCGCGTCGATCACCTTGGCGTCGGTGGTCTCGGCCAGCGCCTTCAGGGCGGCGTCAAATGCCTCGTCCTTCCAGTTGGGGAAGTTGAAGCCGGCCGGCGGGAACCGGTCGCCCGCGAAGTAGCGGGCCATGACGGCGGCGTCCGACGAGGGCGAGGAGACGTTCAGCGCCATCGATCCCTGGAGGCTCGGCGTGTCCGGCTGCAGGCGGCTCGCGTTCAGGAGCACCTGCCACTCGACCACGTTGAAGCTGAGATCGACGTTGCAGGCCTGCTTCAGGTTCTCCTGCAGATACTCGTTCATCGGCATGGGCAGCATCTGGCCCGAGCCGGAGGACGAGATCATCACCTTGAGGCTGAGCGGCTTCTTGTCGGTATAGCCGGCCTCGGCCAGCAGCGCCTTCCCCTTGGCGGCATCGTACGAGTAGCGGTTCTTCGGCGACCCGAAATTCGGATCCTTGTCGTTCAGCCAGCCCGAGGCCGGCTCCGCCGTGCCGTTGAGAAGCTCGACGATGCCGGCGCGATCGATGCAGTAGTTGAGCGCCTGCCGGACGCGCACGTCCTTCAGCGGGCTGTCCTTGGCGCCGATGTTGTAGATGTAGGGCCAGACATGCGGGTAGGAGCCCGTGGTGATGGTGAAGCCCGCCTGCTTCAGCGACGGGATCGCGTCCGGGGCCGGCACCTCGATCCAGTCGACCTGCCCGGCCCGCAGGGCTGCGACCCGCGCGTTCGCCTCCGGGATCGGCAGCAGCCGGACCTTGTCGACCTTGGCCATCCGGTTCGGATCCCAGTAGCCGTCGTACCGGGCGAGATCGACCGCCTCCCGCGGGGCGACCCGGGTGATCTTGAACGGACCCGTGCCGGCCGCCGGCAGCGCCGCGACCTTGCTCCACTCGCGTCCCGCCTTCTCGAAGGAGGTCGGTGAGGTGAACAGCAGGTAGACCACCATGTAGGGAAAGTACGAGGCGACCTGGGTGGTGGTGATCTGAACGGTCGCGTCGTCGATCTTCTTGTAGCTGCCGACCAGCGGCGCCCGGGCGCGGGAGATGCCGGCCCCCTGGGGCTCGAATTGCGGGCTGTCGTTCTTGAAGTAGCGGTCGAGGTTCCAGATCACCGCGTCGGCGTTGAACGGTGTCCCGTCATGGAACTTCACCCCCTGGCGCAGGTGGAAGGTCCAGATCGTCTTGTCGGTCGGGTCCTGCTCCCAGCGCTYGGCCAGCGCCGGGACGATCCCGGCGAGCTTGGTCGTGCTCGTCAGGTCCCACTGCACCAGCCCCTCGAAGATCGGATAGCCGAGGAAGCGCATGCCCTCGAACCCGTTGTTGGGCATCCCCGTCGTCGTCGGGATGTCCGTGGCGGTCATCGCGATGCGCAGCACGCTCTCGGCGCTGGCCTGCCCCGTGAGAGCCACGGAACCGGCCAGGGCGGTAGCAATCAGGCGGCGAAGTGTCATGGGAGCCCGTTCGTCGAAGTTGCGGTGCGCGAACCGCAAATCCCGCGCCATCCCCGGTGATAGCCTCCGCGTCGGGGGAAGTGGAGGTGTCAGGCTTCGCCCCTTGCGCACCGCGCCCGCTGCGCCACGATAATAAAAAATGCGAGTCGCCGGCCGATGCCGCCGGACCGTGAGGGAGTCGCCCGTGAGTGATGGAAACCCGAGCACCATGAACGGGGCCGAGAGCCTGGTCCGAACCCTCGTGGACGGCGGGGTCGAGGTCTGCTTCACCAACCCCGGGACCTCCGAGATGCACTTCGTGGCCGCCCTCGACCGGGTCGAGGGGATGCGCTGCCTCCTGTTCCTGTTCGAGGGCGGGGCGACCGGCGCCGCCGACGGCTATGCCCGCATGGCCGACAAGCCGGCCTCGACCCTACTCCATCTCGGGCCGGGATTGGCGAACGGGCTCGCCAACCTCCACAACGCCAAGAAGGCGCGCACCCCCGTCGTCAACATCGTCGGCGAGCACGCGACCTACCACCGGGAGTACAACGCGCCGCTGACCTCGGACATCGAGGGGCTGGCCCATCCGATGTCGTCCTGGGTGCGGACGGGGATGAGCGCTGCCGAGATCGGCACCGACGGCGCCGCGGCCATCGCGGCGGCCCGGACCGCGCCCGGTCAGGTCGCGACCCTGATCCTGCCGGCCAACACCGCCTGGGATCCCGGCACCGGGCCGGCCACCGTGCCTCCGATCCCCGAGCGGGCGAAGGTCGGCGACGACGCCATCGCGGCGGCCGTGCGGGCACTCCGGAGTGGCGAGCCGGTGCTCCTGCATCTCGGCGATCGGGCGGTGCGGAACGAGGGCCGGGTCATCGCCGACCGGATCGCCCGCAAGACCGGCGCGCAGCTGATGGCGATGACCTCGAATTCCCGGATCGACCGCGGTGCCGGCACCGTGCCGATCGAGCGCCTGCCCTACCCGATCGATCAGGGCATCGCGGCGCTGAAGGACTTCCGCCACGTCATCCTGATCGGCGCGACCCCGCCGGTGGGATTCTTCGCCTATCCCGGCAAGCCGAGCCTGCTGGCGCCGGAGGGCAGCACGACGATCACGCTGGCCACCCCCGAGGAGGACCAGATCGACGCCCTCGAGCGGCTTGCCGAGGCAGTCGCGGCCCCGCCCGCCCAGCCGATCGCCGCCGCGCCGCGCCCGAAGCTCCCGACCGGCGGCCCCCTCGACCAGGACACGATCGGGCAGGTGCTCGGCGCGCTGATCCCGGAGGGCGCGGTGATCTGCGACGAGTCGATCACCACGGGGCGCAACTTCTTCGCCCTGACCCGGGATGCGGCCCCCCACACGTGGCTCCAGCTCAGCGGCGGCTCGATCGGGCTCGGCATCCCGATGGCGACCGGCGCCGCCGTGGCCTGCCCCGACTGCAAGGTCATCAATCTCCAGGCGGACGGCAGCGGGCTCTACACCGTCCAGGCGCTCTGGACCCAGGCGCGGGAGCGGCTCGACGTGGTCACGCTCGTCTGGTCGAACCGCTCCTACGCGATCCTGCGGGCGGAACTCGCCAATGTCGGCGCCCTCAATCCCGGCCCGAAGGCGCTGGGCATGCTGAGCCTCGACGAGCCGGCGGTGGATTGGGTGAGCCTCGCCAAGGGCTTCGGGGTCGCGGGGCGGCGGGTCGAGACGCTTCCCGACTTCATCGAGGCGTTCCAGCACGCCCTCGCCAACCCGGGTCCGCACCTCATCGAAGTGGCCCTGTGAGCGGGACGACCTACCCGGTTCCCGGCCTCGACGGCCCGGCGGAGATCCGGATCGACCGGTGGGGGCTGGCGCATATCCGGGCCGGCACTGCGCTCGACGCGTTCCGTGCGCAGGGGTTCAACGCGGCCCGGGACCGGCTCTGGCAGCTCGACCTCTGGCGCAAGCGCGGCCTCGGTCTGCTAGCGGCGGATTTCGGGCCTGGCTACCTCGCCCAGGACCGCGCCGCCCGGCTGTTCCTCTATCGGGACGACATGGCGGCCGAATGGGCCGCCTACGGACCGCAGGACACGAAGGGCATCGTCACGGCTTTCGTGGACGGGCTCAACGCCTTCGTGGCGCTCACCGAGGCGCGCCCCGCGCTGCGCCCGCCGGAATTCGCCGTGACGGACACGCGCCCGTCCCGCTGGCGGCCGGAGGACGTTGTGCGCATCCGCAGCCACGCGCTGATTCGCAACGTACTCTCCGAGGTTGCCCGCGCCAGGGTCCTCGCCCGCGCCGGGCGCCGGGCTGACGGTCTCGCCGCGGACGATCTGCGCAAGCGCATCAGCCCGCCGCATGACCCGGTGACCCCCGACGGGCTCGACGCCGCCGACTGGCCGGACGATCTGCTGGACGGGTTTCGTCTGGCCACCGCCGCGGTCGGCTTCACGCCCGAACGGATGGCCGCCGCCCGCGACGAAGCCTGGGCCTGGAGCAAGGTCGACGCGCACGGAACCGTCACCCGCGGGCCGCGGGGCGCGCCGAAGGAGCCGGCCGAGGGCTCCAACAACTGGGTGGTCGGGCCGACCCGCACCGCCACCGGCCGACCGATCCTGGCGAGCGACCCGCACCGGGTCTACCTGCAGCCGTCGCTGCGCTACGCCGTCCACCTCACCGCGCCGGGCTTCGACGTGATCGGGGCCGGCGAGCCGGCTCTGCCCGGCATCTCCATCGGCCATAACGGGCACGCCGCCTTCAGCCTGACCATCGCGCCGATGGACCAGGAGGATCTGTTCGTCTGCGAGGCCGATCCCGCCGACCCGGACCGCTACCGCTCGGGTGACGGCTGGGCGCGGATCGCGCGGATCACGGAGAGAATCCCTGTGCGCGGCGGCCCGGACGAGACCGTGGTGCTGGGCTTCACCCGGCACGGGCCGGTGATCCGCGAGGTCGCGGGCCGCGCCTTCGCCCTGCGCACCGTCTGGTCCGAGCCGGGGAGTGCCGCCTATCTCGGCAGCCTCGCCTATCTCGGCGCCAGGAGTCCCGAGGCGTTCGGCGAGGCTCTGCGCCACTGGTCGGCGCCCTCGGTCAACCAGCTCTACGCCGATGTCACGGGCCGGATCGCGTGGTTCATGGCCGGCAAGGCGCCCTTGCGCCCGGCCCATGACGGGCTTCTGCCGGTCCCGGGCGACGGCCGCTACGATTGGACCGGCTTTCACGATCCGGGTGCGCTGCCCCGGAGCGTCGACCCGGAACCGGGCTGGCTCGCCACCGCCAACGAGATGAACCTGCCGCCGCATTTCCCCGCTGAGGATCGGAAGCTCGGGTTCGAGTGGGCCGAGCCCTGGCGCGCCCGCCGCATCCGCGCGGTGCTGGGCGGGCAAACCCGGCACAGCCTCGCCGACTCGCAGGCGCTCCAGGGCGACGTCTTCTCCGAGCCGRCTCTCCGGTTGGCCGATCTGGTGCGGGCGTTGCCGGCGGCGGCCGATCCCGACATCGCCTCGGCCCAGGCCCTGCTGGCGTCGTTCGAGGGCGCGCTGCATCACGCTTCCGCCGCCGCTGCCCTCCTTGAGATGTTCTGGGTCCGCCACCTGCGCCCGGCGCTGCTTGAGGCGCTGGTCCCCGATTTCGGCACCCGTCGCCTGCTGCCGCCCGGCGACACCCAGAGCCTGATCGAGCGGCTCGAGAC
>NZ_JBFUGA010000037.1:0-48399 GCF_056403155.1 Methylobacterium sp. P3_A11 | reverse complement strand
TCGACGCCGCCCTTGGCGTTGATCTCGTCGGCGGCGAGCTGCACCGCCTGCGGGATCGAGGCGCCGACCACGGATTGCGCCTCGGCGATCACGCCGATCCTGATCGGCTCGGCGGCGCGTGCCTGCGTCGATCCCAACAATCCGGCCACTGCTGCAAGGGCCAGGGCTCGACTCGAAACGCTGCGTTCCATCGGCATGGGCTTCCTCCTGCGGCCCGTGCGGCTTTTGCCGCCGCATCGGATCCAGGCCGGCAGTGTGCAACACGTCACCGTGTGAATACAATGTGCAGATACCCGGATGCGTGACACATCGCCTGTCCGCCGTCCGCATGCGGGTCGATCAGGGGCGGAATAGTTGCCGGTGCGGCGATACGCCGGAACAGGGTCTACCCAGTCCCGCACGGCGCCCGTGAACGGCGTGACACCGGGCATGCGGATACCGACCCAGATAGGCCGAGGGCGTCACCGCGTGCCGTACATGCGGTCTCCGGCATCACCCAGGCCTGGAACGATGTATCCGTGGTCGTTCAGGTGGCTGTCGATCGCCGCTGTCCAGACCGGTACGTCGGGGTGGGCAGCCTGGAACTTGGCGAGGCCCTCCGGGGCCGCCAGCAGGCACACGAACCGGAGATCCGAGGCTCCGCGGGCCTTGAGCCTGTCCAGGGCAGCGATCGCCGAGTTCGCGGTGGCCAGCATCGGATCCAGGACCAGCACCGTCCTGTCCGCGAGATCGGACGGAGCCTTGAAGTAGTATTCCACCGCCTCAAGCGTCTCGGGATCTCGGTAGAGCCCGATATGCGCGACGCGGGCCGAGGGAACCAGCGACAGCATCCCGTCGAGGAAGCCGACCCCGGCCCGCAGGATCGGTGCCAGGACGAGCTTCTTGCCCTGGATCTGTCGCCCCTCCATCGGCTGGAGCGGTGTCTCGATGGTCACAGGCTCCAGCGGCAGGTCCCGCGTCACCTCGTAGGCCAAGAGCATCCCGATCTCATTCAGGATCTGCCGAAAGCCCTTGGTCGAGCGGTTCTTATCGCGCAGATGCGTCAGCTTGTGTTGAACAAGCGGGTGATCGACTACGGTGACGCGACCCGTCGGCATGCCCAACCTCTCCCGTTGCGGTTGATGACCCATGCCGGACCCGAGCCCAAGCCGCAACTCGACCGTCTGATCGAGGAGGATCGGCAGAAGCGCCGATGCGACCTGCAAGCCATCAACCGGTCCCTTGGCGCACCGCCCGAGCGACCGACGGCCCCGCGGGGACAACCGGTCACAACACCCATCCTTGCGGGACATGAAAACGATCGCCGGATCAATCCGGCATTCCGCTCATCGATATTTTCTGATCTTATTAATCAATACATATCAAAATGTGTACAGCTCAGACTGGTCGAAGCTGCATTTGATGCTGATAAAAGATGTTTTATATGGCAAAATAATACTACATAATCACGTTTTTGAATGCATTATGATCCATATCTACAATTATATCTCCCATTTTTTCCAATACTTACGGAAATAATCAACTGACATGCGTACCGCAAATCGAATTATGTGCCACTTGCTCATCGTGATACATGATCTAAACTGCATGGATCCCTTGATCGACAACGACGTCGCGTCCTGATTCTCCGGTCTGATCTGTCCCACTCATGCGCCTGACACTCTCACTCAAAGTCATGCTCGCGATCCTGTTCGGTGGGCTCGCGCTGATCTCGGCGGCCCAAGGCGGCCTGTCCCTCCACAATCTCTCTGCGATCAGCGAAGCAGTGACGACCCTCGCCACGGACTGGGTTCCCTCCGTCGCAAAGGTAAGCGCGATCGAAGTAGCCGCATCCGAGGTCCGCATTAAGCAATACAGACTCATCCTGCTCTCGGACACTGCGGAACGCCGCGTGATCAACGAGGCCAATCTCGCAAAGACGCATCCCGATTTGATGGAGGCGCGACGGGACTATCAGTCCTTGATCACCACGCCTGAGGAGCGGGCTCTGTATGCGGAATTCGATGCCTCCTGGTCTCGTTTCGCGGAGGTCGACGGACAGGCGCGCCGCCTGATGGAATCCGGCCGGCCGCAGGAGGCGACGGCTCTGCTGATCCGACCCGACATCGTCGCCCTGTACGACAACGCCCGCGCGGCGCTCGCGCGGCTGGTTGCGTACGATCTGCAAGCTGCGGCTCGGGAGGCCGACACCGCGATGGTCCGAGCAGACACCGCATCGACCGTAGCGGTCGCGGGAATCGGTATGTCGCTCGTTTCGGCCCTTGGGGCGGCGGTCTTCGCGTTGATACACATCACGCGCCCGATCGCGGCGATGACCGGCGCGATGACCAAGCTGGCGGAGGGCTCAACCGGAACCGAAGTCCCGTTTCGTCAGCGCCGCGACGAGATCGGCGCGATGGGTGCCGCCGTCCAGGTCTTCAAGGACAACCTGATCCGCACCCGCCAACTCGAAGCCGAGGCGGAGGAGGCACGGCGAAACGCGGAGACGCAACGCCGGCTCGGTATGCATCACATGGCCGACCAGTTCGCGCGAACCGTGGGCGGAATCATCACCCAGGTGTCGACCTCGGCGACCGAGCTTCAGGGCACCGCCCAGACCATGACGGCCACCGCAGCCGAGACCGCCAGCCAGTCCATGACCGTCGCGGCGGCGGCCGAGCAGGCCGCCGGCAACGTCAACACCGTGGCAGCAGCGGCCGAGGAACTCGGCACGTCCGTCGTCGAGATCGGCCGGCAGGTGGACGGCTCGGCCAAACTCGCGCGCGCGGCCGTCGAAGAGGCGGATCAGACCGGAGCGATGGTTCACGAGCTGAGCGAGGCAGTCTCGCGGATCGGCGATGTCGCCGGGCTCATCTCGACCATCGCGGGCCAGACCAATCTGCTGGCACTCAATGCCACGATCGAGGCGGCCCGCGCGGGCACCGCCGGGCGCGGCTTTGCGGTGGTGGCCACCGAGGTCAAGGCGCTGGCCGAGCAGACCGCCCGCGCCACCGAGGAGATCTCGGGCCAGATCGCCCGGGTCCAGGCCACCACGGGTCAGGCGGTCGGCGCCATCGGGGCCATCACGGCCCGGATCCGTGAGATCGACGCGGTGGCGACCTCGATCGCGGCGGCGGTGGAACAGCAAGGCGCCGCCACCCAGGAGATCGTCCGCAATGTCGGGCAAGCGGCGGCCGGGACCGGCGACGTGACGAACAACATCGTCAGCGTTGCCGGCGCGGCCGAGAAGACCGGTGAAGCCGCCGGTCAGGTGCTGACCGAGGCGTCCCGGCTCTCCGAGCAATCCGAGCACCTGACCGCGGAAGTGGACCGGTTCCTCGAAACGGTCCGTGCGGCGTGACTCCGGGTCGGACATCCGCTCCGGCGGCAAACAGGCACAAAGGCGCGTCCGGGTCGACCGACCCGGACGCCGGTCGTCGAACGGTCAGACCGAGCGACTTTCGCCACCCTCAGTGCGGCGCTTGGCCATGAAGGCATCGAACTGCTCGCGATCCTTGGCCCGCTTGAGTTCCTCGACGAAGTCCGAGAACGCACGGCTTTCTTCCTCGAGAGCCCGCCGCTGCGCCTCCAGACGGTCGAGCTCGGCGCGGCGATAGGCATCGAAGGCGGCGTTGCCGCTGCTGTCACGGCGGCTGGCCGCCTCGAAGGCGCGGGCGAAGCGGGACGCCGGACGCGGGCTCTCGAAATCTGCGACCGCTCGGCGCGCTGCGTCGCGCAGCTCCGCGAAGGCCGGATAGCCGGCAAGCTTCCAGGCGACCAGCGCGAGACCCACGGGCCACCAGTAGATGAAACCGACGACGATCGCGCCGATCTCCAGGGACCGGCGCGGGAAAGGACCCGAGCGGCTGAGCCTGCCGGTCGCCCAGGGGGAAGAGGATTGAGAAGTCACGGCTGTGCTCCGCTGTTCATGTGAACGCGGTTAACATGCGGGTCCGGATCAGACCTTTCAAGGCCGGCCGGCATCACCCTCGCGCTCGTGCGGCCGGGCTGCCCCATGGACGAGGGCCAGGACGCCGGCACGCAGCAGCTCATACTTGTCCGGAAACCCGGGCCCGCGCGGCAGATGCCCAGCTGATGAGAGGGTCGCGAGGCCGTGGGCCAGAGCCCAGACTTCCAAGGCAATGAAGCGGGGTGCCACGCCCCCGAACCCGTCCGTGAACGTCGCCTGCAGCGCCTCGACCAGGAGATCGAAGGGGCTCGGCCTCCCGACCGCCGCGGCCCCAGTCGGGGCCTCGGTTTCCGAGGGGACGGCGTGGAGGCCGCGAGTCTCGAAGATGGCCGCATAGTAGGCCGGCTCCTCCTCGGCGAAGGTCAGATAGGTCTCACCCATGCGGGTAAACCGCTCCAGCGGCGTGCCGCGCGACGTCAAGGCCCGTGCCAGACGTGCGGCAAGCTCCGCGAAACCACGCCCGGCAAGCTCCTCCAGGAGAGCCTCGCGCCCCCGGAAATGACGGTACAACGCCGCCGGCGTCACCCCCACAAGGCGGGCGGCGTCCACGAGCGTGAACCCGCCGATCCCGCGCTCGGCGATGAAGCGGCGCGCGGCCTCGAGGAGAGCCTCCTTCAGATTGCCGTGATGGTAACTTCGCCGGTCATCCGGCCCGTCCCGCCAGGGTCGCAAGATCACTCATCCTTTACGCGCCTCTCGCACCTCATAGAACCAGTCCACTGCTGTCGAGTCCGAAGGCTCGCAAAAGCTGGATTTCGAGAGGTGCAGCCCGGCATGTCCGCTGGGCTCGGCAATGGTTTAAACGGAGCGCGGGCCACGCTTGACCGCGTCGTCCCTGCGTAACACTATTACAATTCGGACGCGGAAGGGTTCGACGGTCTGCTGGAAAAAGGTCGAACATGAAGCCTGGGTCTTAGCACAGCGAGCATCGCAATGGCTTTCGTGAGCCTCAGGGCGTGGCGGGCTCGCTCGGCGGAGCGGGCGGCCCTCGCGTCGCGCCTGAAGGAGGATCTGCGGGCGGCGCTCGGCCTCGGCGAGGCCGACACGCTGGCGATCAACGAGATCGCCTGCGCAGACCCCGGCTGTCCCGACATGGAAACGATCGTCCTGGTCATGCGGGTGGGGGCGGCGACACGGGCGCTGCGCATCCGCCGTCCCCTCGATGCGGTGGAGGCGCAGGATATCGCAGCGCTGGTTGCGGACGACCGGGCGCTCGCCACCGACGTCTCGACAATGTGACTCGGCGCCCGCGCTTTGGGGTCGCAGGGCCTCACGGCCGACGGGACCGTTCAGGCCGCATCGCGTAGCATCCGCCCAAGGCCGCCACCCGCTCCGACGAAGTCCCGAGGGGACGAAGACCATGAACAACCGCCGTCACGTCCTCGCGCTGGCCGGCCTCGCCGTCGCCGCCGCCGTCTCGGTCAATCCGTCAACCCGGGCGATGGCGCTCGAGAGCGCACCGTTCACCGATGCGGCTTTCGAGGCGGCTCAGAAGAGCGGCAAGCCGATCCTGATCGAAGTCAGTGCCCCCTGGTGCCCGATCTGCAAGACCCAGAAACCGATCCTCGCGAAGCTTTCGGCTGAGCCACGCTTCAAGGACCTTCAGATCTTCGAGATCGATTTCGACAGCGCGAAGGATCTGCTGCGGCGCCTGAACGTGCGGATGCAGAGCACGCTGATCGCCTACAAGGGCGCGACGGAGGTCGGCCGTTCGGTGGGGGAAACGCAGCCGGAATGGATCGAGGGCCTCGTCGAAAAGACACTCTAATCCGCCGGCCCCGCGAGGGTTGCCGGTCCGGTCCCGTTCAGGGAAAGGCCGGCATAGGTCCGAGGCGGGCTCGCGCGACGGGTCCGGCGGAGATCCTGAACGGTGTCGACGACCCCTCTGGCAGCTACCCCCCGTCCCGAAGCGATCGTGGCCATTCCCGTGCGCAACGAGGAGGAGCGAATCGCGGCCTGTCTGCGGGCGATCGACGCCCAGGAAGGCGTGGCGGACGGCAGTCTCGGTCTGGTGTTGTTCCTGAACAATTGTACGGACGACACGCAGGCCATCGTCTCGGCGCTGGTACCGACGCTGTCGATCCCGGTGCGCGTGCTGACCGAGGATTTTTCCGGCGCCCATGCCGGTTGGGCGCGACGCAGAGCCATGGATGCCGCGGCCGCATGGCTGGGTGATGCGGGGAATGCGGGGATCATCCTGTCAACCGACGCCGACAGTCGGGTTCCGCCCGACTGGGTCTCCCGCAACCGCGCCGCGATCCGGCAGGGGGCCGATGCCGTCGCGGGCCGGGTCGAACTCGATCCGGCCGAAGCGGCCCTTCTGCCGCCGTCGCTCCCGGCCCGGGGCCGCCTGGAGGATCTCTATGACGCCCTGATCACCGAGGCGGAGGCGCGGATCGACCCCGATCCGCACGACCCCTGGCCGTGCCATCGGACCGCGATCGGCGCGACCCTCGCCGTGACCCGCAGTGCCTACCGACAAGTCGACGGCATGCCGGAGATCCCCCTCGGGGAGGACGGTGCCTTCATCGCGCGGCTCCTGGAGCACGGGCTGCGGGTCCGGCACGCGACCGACGTGTGCGTGACCATCTCGGCCCGCCTTTCCGGGCGCGCCCCGGGTGGTGTCGCCGACACGATCCGCTCGCGCTGCGAGGAGCCGGATGCGCTCTGCGATGCCCGGATGGAGACCTTCGTGCGGGCCGTCCGGCGCTACGTCTGGCGGCGCCGCTTCCGCCGCCTGCACGGGCTCGGGCGGCTCGCCCGGACCGATGCCTGGGCGCGGGCCATCGGCATCGAGCCCGCGGCGGCGCAGAGGATCGCGAACCTGCCCCTCGGACAGGCGATCGCGGAGGCCGAGCGCGCCAGCCCGAAACTGGCCTACCGGCCCATCGGCCCGCGCCAGCTGCCCGGCCAGATCCGGATCGCGCGGTTCGGCATCGCCGTGATCCGCCTCGGTCTCGGGATCGCCGGGTTCGTGCGGCCGATCGCGGGCACTTCCATTACACCCAGAGGGCCGGTGGCCGATCCGCGCAGTAGCCAGATCTGATACGTTCAGGGGTGGCTGTCGAGGACGTCACGCGAAGCCAGGCCGAACCGGCGGCGGAAGGCGCGGCTGAAGGCGGCTGCGTCGGTGAAGCCGCACCCGGCCATCACTGACCCGATCCGGGTCCCGCTCCGGCGTGACCGGCGCCTCTGGTAGGCCCGGTCACGCCGGGCGTCGCGGATCTTGGCCGCCACGCCCTCGTCGCGCGTGAAGGCCGCATAGAGCCGGCTTCGCGAGACGCGCAGCGCGGCCGGCAGCGAATCGGGTCCGAAGGCGGGATCGTGCAGCCGCCGCTCGATATGGGCGAGGGCGAGGGCTCGGATGGCATCGCCGGACAGGTCGTCGTCAGCGTGCGGGCCCTGTCCGTCGGCAAGCGCGCGCAGCAGGTGCAGGATACCTTCCAGGGCCGTACCGGCCTCCGCCTCAGACATGCCGCCCACCGTCTCCGAGAAGGACCGGAGATAGGTCGCGAACAGGCCGCTCAGCGGCGTCGCGCGGAGCTTGCGCCCGGCGAAGGCGTGCGCGAATCCGACCTGCGCCAAGAAGGCGGCGCGGGGCACCTGCAGGCGGATTTCCTCGTAGGCGTCGCGGCTGCCGATGGCGAAGGGCTGGTCCATGGCGTGAACCGTGACGTCGCCGGCGCCCAGCAAGCCGCCGCTGTTGCCCTGCTCGATGAACCCGCTCCCCTGGAGGAGGAGCACGACGGCGATGTCGTCGCCCCCGTCGCGGCGCACGTGGAGGGCGGTCCGCTCGACTGCGATCGGGTTGCTAAGGGTATGCAACATCGCGCCGTGGTCGAAGACCGCGATCCTGCGACCCGCCGCGAATGGGATATCGTCCGCCAGCGGCGTCGCGTCCACGCGCGCCAGCACCGTGCTGCGCCAGTAATCGAAGGCCCGCATCTGTTCCACCGCTTCGGTGGTCTCGATCAGCACCGGAACGGTTTCGCGGACACTCAAAGCACATCGGCCTAAGGCGCCAACGTCGGTCGATGCTCGTCCCAGCGTTGGATGGTTACGCGATAGAGTCGCAGATCAGCCGTCGATACGCAACCTAAGATAAATTTCACGCGCGCCCGGCTCGAATCCCGGTCGCCTGCCGCGCGCCCGCCTCAGTGCTCCGCAGCCGCGACGCGGGCATCGGTCCGCGCGCCTGACGCGTCGGCGAAACGCAGCATCACGGAGCGTCCGTCCCGAGGCGGTGCAGGCAGGCTGGCGCGGAACCGGGCCGTCTCGGTCGCGGCCAGGACGGATCGCGGTGCTGGGATCGAGAAGGTCCGGACGGTGCGACCGCCGGCGTCGCGGATCTCGATGCTCAGGGGCGCCACTGGCGCATCCGACCGGGCGACGCCGACAAGATCACCCTCGACCACGAGTTCCGCGGGCTGGCCGTCGTCGGCGGGGCTGCTGAACGCGACGACGTCGCGGATCTCGATGCCGCGCACGTTCACCGGCAGCCCGAGGCGCGCGAACAGGGAGGCGGTCTGCGGGACGGCCCTGACCACGCTGGTGCGGGCAAGGCAGACCAGCGGCAAGCCCGCCAGGAGCGTCAGGCCGAAGGCCAGCGAGGGTGAAAGACCCGGGATCGCGCGGCGAGCCTTTCCGCCGCGCTTCGGGAATCGGGCAGATCGCGGGACGTTGGGGGCGGCGGCATCCGAGGCTGTCCTCACGGAGGCCGTCGCCTCTTCCCAGGCGGCATCCGCGACCGGGTCCGCCTCGGCATGGGCGGCGAGCTCCGCTTCGTGGCCGGCGAGGACGTCGGCGGGCGTCAGGAACCACGTCTCGCGGCAGGCCGCGCAACGGACCGAGCGGCCCTCCATGCCGACCCTGCCGGCATCGATCCGGTATTCGCTCCCACAGCTCGGACAGGCGATCAGCATACGCGCCATACTCGCATCGATCGGCCGCAGCGGGACCGGAAAGTGAATTCGCTTTAGAAAGTGTCGCCGAACAGGGTTAAGCGGTGGTGAAATCCCGGAGGCCTTGAAAACGCCTGCCGGTGCGGCGATTCCCAGGGCCTGGACAGACGAGACACGGCACGGCCTTGAACCTACAGGCGAGCATGAAGAGCCTGCTGCCCGGTGCGGAGCGGCCGGTGGTGCAGTTCGAAAACGTCGGCATGCGCTACGGCCTCGGGCCGGAGGTGCTGTCCGACGTCAGCTTCCGCATCGCGCCGCGGTCCTTTCAGTTCCTCACCGGCCCCTCGGGGGCCGGTAAGACGACGCTGCTGCGCCTGATCCTGCTGTCAGTGCGGCCGACCCGCGGCCTCGTCTCGATCTTCGGCGAGGAGGTGAGCGGCATCTCCGCCAAGGCACTCACCGGCCTGCGGCGGCGGATGGGCGTGGTGTTCCAGGATTTCCGGCTCCTCGACCATCTCACCACCTACGAGAACGTGGCCTTGCCCCTGCGGGTCCAGGGCCGGGCCGAAGCGAGCTACCGGGCCGAGGTGGTGGAACTGCTGCGCTGGGTCGGCCTCGGCGAGCGCATGCATGCGCTGCCGCCGCTGCTGTCGGGCGGCGAGAAGCAGCGCGCGGCCATCGCCCGGGCGCTGATCGCCCGGCCCGACCTGCTGCTCGCTGACGAGCCCACCGGCAACGTCGATCCGGGGCTCGGCCGACGGCTGCTTCGGCTGTTCCTGGAGCTGAACAAGCTCGGAACCTCGGTCATCATCGCGACCCACGATTTCGGCATCATGGACGCCGTCGATGCCCGCCGGATGGTGCTGGGCGAAGGCCGCCTGCGGGTCGAGGAATGAGTACGCAGGCGATACCACGGGCGAAGCCCGGCGCCCCGGCGATGCCGCCGGATCCGTCGATGCCGGCCAACCTGCGCCGCAACGCCCCCCTGGTCCCGACCGACACCGCGGCGGGCCGGTCTCTGGCCGCGGTCATCGCGATCCTCACCTTCCTGGCGGGGCTCTGCGCCGGCGCGGCCGAGATGGTGGCGGCGAACGCCTCCCAATGGCAGGGCGACGTGGCGCGCGAGGTCACGATCCAGGTGCGGCCGGGTCCCGGCCGCGACGTCGACGCGGACGTGGCCCGGGCCGACGGCATCGCCAAGGCGGAGCCGGGGATCGCGGAGACGCGGGTTTTCAGCAAGGCCGAGGCGGAGCGCCTGCTCGAACCGTGGCTCGGGAGCGGGCTCGACCTGACGGATCTTCCGGTCCCACGGCTGATCGCCCTCAAACTCGCCAGCGGCCAGGGTGCGGACCTGAAGCGCCTGCGCACCCGCCTCGTCGAAGCCCTGCCGGGCGTCGCAAGCCTGGACGACCACGCCCTCTGGCTGCAACGGCTCTCGACCGCCGCGAACGCTTTCGTGGGCATCGGGATCGGGCTCGTGCTGCTCGTCCTCATCGCCACCGGACTGGCGGTGACCTTCGCGACCCGCGGCGCCATGGCCAGCAACCGCGAGGTCGTCGAGGTCCTTCACTTCGTGGGTGCTGACGACGACTACATCGCCCGGGCCTTCCAGCGGCGGTTCTTCGGCCTCGGCCTGCGCGGCGGGGCGATCGGAGCCGGATTGGCGATCGCGGCGTTCGTGATCGCTGGTCTGCTGGCCCGGGCCGCGCGCTCAGGCCCGGCCGGCCAGGAGGTTGAGGCGTTGTTCGGCGCTTTCCATATCGGCGTGCGGGGCTATGCCAGCGTCATGTTGATCGGAGTGATCGCGTCGGTCGTCACCGGCGTCGTCTCGCGCGTGACGGTGCGGCGGTTCCTGGCTTGAGGCGGCCTACTCTGTCGATCACATGGAAATGGAGGGTGTTAAGAGGTCGTTTACCAACTGGAAACCTAATCGGAGCGGTGTGGAAGCGGCCGACGGCGCTGCCTCCGGGCCGCCGCAATCGGCGCCGATCCTCCGGAGGATGACCACGCGTATGCTGCGCGCATCGGATCCGCCCTTGACCGACACGGTCGGCTGGGCCTGGCACGAGTGGGGTCTCCCGCGGCGTGCCGTCGCGCGGTCGCGGCTGCCGCACCGGCGGCGGATCGCCCTCTGGACCTGCATCCTCGGCGCCGGTCTCGGAGCGCTGGCGCTGTTTGCCGGATTCCTCATCTTCGTCAGCGCGCTTGCCCGCCACGAGCGCTCGCCCGCCGACCGGGCGGACGGGATCGTGGCGCTGACAGGCGGCGCGCAGCGGATCGGCGATGCCATCGATCTGCTCGCCGGCGGCTATGGCCGGCGCCTGCTCATCACAGGCGTCAACGAGCGGACCAGCCGCGACGAGATCGCTCGGCTGAACCCGACGCAACGCGCTCTGATTGCCTGTTGCGTCGACCTCGATTACCGAGCGCGGAACACGATCGGAAACGCCATCGAGACCCGGCGCTGGATGCGGGCGCACCGCTTCAGCACCGTCGCGGTCGTGACCTCGAACTACCACATGCCGCGGACGCTGATCGAACTCGATCACGCCCTGCAGGACAGCGACCGCGTCCTGCCGCATCCGGTTGTGACCGAAGCGTTCAATGCCGACCGCTGGTGGCAGAGTCCGCCTGCGGCGCGGCTCCTGGCCTCCGAATATGTCAAGTTCCTGGTGAGTTGGGTGCGCACGCGGTTCGAGGCCGATCCGGAGCGCTCCCGGGCCGCAATCCTGATCGGCCGCGGCAAGCCGGTGAAGATGGTGGCCGAGCCGTTGATGATACGCGGCGTGGACTGACCATACCTTTTGGGCTCAAAACCGAGCCGGCACGGCCGATCCCGGGGCCGGATTCAGGCCTATTGCGTGTCGTCGGGATGGATAAGACGCCCCGGCAACGCGCCTACAGGCCCTTGCAGCGCGCCTTGATCGCCGTGGAAAATTCCCGGTCGGATCCCTGGACCTGGGCGAGACGCTCATTGCGCTCCGAACCCGAGAGGCAGCGACCGTAGACGCTCGCGACACGCCGCATGGTCTCGACGTGACGGCGCCAGATGCGGCAATTCTTGGCGTCGTCGCCGTCGGCCTGCTCCAGCTGATCGACGGCCTGCCGCTGCATCGACTGCGCGACGAGGATATCGCGCGCACAGGTCGTGTCACCCTGGGCGGCGGCCGGCCCCAGAAGGGCGACCGCCAGGGCGAGAGCGGCGGCGGCTCGGCAGATCGGCATCATCAGGCGGCCTGCGGAGCCGTCGAACGAGTCAGGAGGGCGTAAAGGGCTCCCGCATCCCGGGCGGCGCGGATATGGGCGAGCATTCCGGGCTCGCGCAGGATACGGGCCACCTGCGCGAGAGCCTTCAGATGATCGGCGCCCGCCCCTTCCGGCGCGAGCAGGAGAAAGGCGATGTCCACCGGCTGCCCGTCGAGGGCCTCGAAATCCACCGGTCGGTCGAACCGGGCGAACAATCCGAACAGACGATCCAGTCCGGGGAGCTTGCCGTGCGGGATCGCCACACCGTCGCCGATCCCGGTCGATCCGAGCCGCTCGCGCTGCAGAAGGGTGTCGAAGACGGGCCGCTCGCCGAGCGCCGGCAGACGCCGCGCAGCCTGTGCCGCGAGATCCTGCAGCACCTGCTTCTTGGCGCGCGCGCGCAAAGCCGGCACGACCGACTCGGGGTCGAGAAATTCCAGAACTGGCATCGAACGACCGTTGCCCCGTCGCCCGTCCGCGAGGAACCGGGCCTCGCCGCAGGGGGGTCAATGACCGTTCCGGCCACGGCCCCGCTGCATCAATAGGTGGGACGAACCGCCGGTTCCGGCTCCGTTCCCCCACCCGCAAAGTCACTCGGCGGCGTTCGGCGGGTCCACCCAACCGATCGCGCCGTCGCTGCGCCGATATACGACGTTGACGCGGCCGGTGCCAGCGTGGACGAACACGACCACCGGAGATCCGGTCATGTCGAGTGCCGTCACCGCCTCGCCGATGGTGCGGCGCTGGAGGGTCTTGGTGCTCTCCGCGACGATCGGCGGATGGGCATCCCCGTCTACGGCCTCGTCGATTTCCTCAGCGGGCGCCGCGAACACCGCGTATGCGGCCTCGACCGCCACATCGTCGCCCGGGCCGGTGGCGTGCTGCTTGAGCTTGTGCTTGTAGCGGCGCAGACGGGTCTCGAGGCGCTCCGCGGTCTGTTCGAAGCTCGACCGCGCATCGTGGGCGAAGCCGTTCGCCTCGATCGTCAGACCCGATACGAGGTGCAGCACGCAATCCGTCCGGAAAGCAGCGCCGTCGCGCCGGAGCGTGACGTGGCCCTTAC
Source organism: Methylobacterium sp. P3_A11 (assembly GCF_056403155.1). NCBI lineage: Bacteria > Pseudomonadati > Pseudomonadota > Alphaproteobacteria > Hyphomicrobiales > Methylobacteriaceae > Methylobacterium > Methylobacterium sp. P3_A11. Next base: position 35,240 of record NZ_JBFUGA010000037.1, on the reverse strand, counting down.
AGGAATCGTGCATGTGCGAGTCGAGATATTTGGCCTGAATCGCGGACATCCGCTCTTCGACGCGGCCACGCAGACTCTCGCCGAGATCCACGCCGTGGCCAGTGACTCGCATCGATCCCATGCTGCCTCCCCCGTTCCGATGTAGTCGGCCGAATTAGAGAGCCGGCTCGGGTTAAGTCAACGGAGCCACTTGCGGTTCAGCGGGTTGCTTAACCCGGGGTTCAGCCGCGCTGCGTGTATACGGGGGCCTGCCCAGACGTGAGACGACCGCCTGCATGACGATCGATGCCGGACTTCCCGCTGCCCCGTCACGCCGCACCCTGCTGGTCGGCGCGCTTGGTGCTGCCGCAGGATTACTCCCGTCGCACCCGCGGGCGGCGGAGCCCGAGAAGGGGCCGGCTCTTCCCGGCAAGGGCGAGGCCTTCGAGGCGGACACGCTGATTGAACTGGCACGCGCCCGGGCCGCAGCCGCCTATGTCGGACCGAAGACCGGCGACGTTCCCGCGGTTTTGAAGAGCCTGTCGCGCGAGGCCTACGAGGCGATTCACCCGGCCGATGGGCGGGCGATCTGGGCCAATGAGGGTGTCGGCTACGTGCTCGAGCCGCTGTTGCGGGGCTCGATCTTCGAAACCCCGGTGGCGCTGTTCGTCGTGGACAACGGGCTGGTCCAGCCGATCACCTACGACAAGGCGGCCTTCGCAGCGCCTGGGATCGACCTGCCGGATCTCGACGCGGCGGCGGCGTTCTCGGGCTTCCGCCTGCGCGCGCAGTTCGCGGGCGCCGACGGCGTATCGAATTTCGCGCTGTTCCAGGGCGCCTCGTTCTTCCGCCTCGTGGCGGAAGGCCAGGATTTCGGCATCAATGCGCGGGCGCTCGCGCTGCGGCCGGCCGATTCCCGGGGTGAGGAGTTCCCGCTGTTCCGGGCTCTGTTCATCGAGATGCCCACGCCCGGTCAACCGGTGGTGGTCCACGCCCTCGCCGATTCCGAATCGGCGACGGCGGCGTTCAAGATCACCCTGACGCCCGGCCGCGACGTATCCACCGCGGCGATCGACGGCACGGTCTTTGCCCGGGCCGAGCTCGACCATATCGGGCTCGGCGGCATGCAGGGCAGCTACCTGTTCGGCCCGCTCGACCGGAACCGTGTCGACGACCTGCGGAACGCGGCCTACTCGGTGGAGGGTCTGGCGATCCACAACGGCTACGGCGAGCCGATCTGGCGCCCCGTCCACAACCCCGAGGCGCTCCAGGTCTCGGCGTTCGTCGACCGCGGACCGAAAGGCTTCGGGCTGATGCAGCGCGCCCGCGCCTACGACGATTTCGAGGACGACCGGCGCCACTGGGAGCAACGGCCCTCCCTGTGGTTGGAGCCGCAGGATGACTGGAATGAGGGCACGGTGACGCTGCTCGAGATTCCGACCGATTCCGAGCTGAACGAGAACGTGTTCGCGTATTGGCGCCCCAAGGCGAAGCTCGCCAAGGGCGGGACGATGCGGTTCAAATGCCGTCAGCACTGGTCAAAGGGATGGCCTGATCCGCTGCCTCCGGAGATTGCACGGGTACGCGAGAGCCGCTGCGGCCACGGCAGCACGGGCAATCGGCGCCTTTTCGCGGTCGATTTCGAAGGCGACAGCCTGTTCCAGCCGGGGGCGATCGACGTGGACGTCAGTGCCTCGGCCGGGACGATCACACGTCAGGACCGATACCGTTATCCCGAGCGCAAAACCCTCAGGATCCTGTTCGAACTCGATCCCGGCAGCGAGCGCGCGAGCGAACTGCGCCTGGCGTTGCGGCGGAATCAGACCCGGGTCAGCGAGACCTGGCTGTTCCGCTGGACGCCGTGACCACCCGCCAGAGACAACTTCGAGGATAAGCCTACACCGTGCGACTGGACGAGACGATGACCCTGCCTCCGGCCAGGGATGCCGCGCCCGAAGTCGGGGCCGCTCCCTCTTCGACCGAAGGCCTCGGCATGCCGCCCGAGGCACCTATGGCCATGCCGATTCAGGATCTGGAGCGGTGGGACCCCGGCGCAGGCCGTCGACCGGCGGGCCGCATCCGGAGCCCCTGGCCCGCGCGGATTCTCGTGTTCGGCGGCGCGCTCGCGCTCACGGCCTTCGGCGGCTGGCAGATGGTCGAGACCGTGTCGGTCTCCGGCAGCCCGACCGCCCTTCAGCTCGTCCTCGTCGTCCTGTTCTGCCTGACCTTCTCGTGGATTGCGCTGGCCTTCACCAATGCCGTGCTCGGTTTCGGGACGCTGCTGCGGCGGCCGCGGCCGAGCCCGACGGCGGCGATGCTGCACACGCGAACCGCGGTCCTGATGCCCGTCTACAACGAAGCCACAGCCCGAACCTTCGCGGGCATCGAGGCGATGCGGGAAGCCGTCGAGGCCACGGGTCTCGGCGACCATTTCGACTGGTACATCCTTTCGGATTCGACCCAGCCCGACGCCTGGATCGCCGAGGAACGGGCCTTCCTCGACCTGCGCTTTCGACTCGGCCCCGATGCCCGGCTCTATTACCGCCATCGCCCGAAGAATCATCACCGGAAGGCCGGCAACATCGGCGACTTCGTTTCGCGCTGGGGCGGCCATTACGACCACATGCTCGTGCTGGATGCCGACAGCCTGATGAGCGGACCGGCGATCGTGGCGCTGGCCTCCGCCATGGAGGCGGATCCGGATGCCGGGATCATCCAGACATTGCCGCTGATCATCAACCGCAACACGCTGTTCGCGCGGCTCCAGCAATTCGCGGCCCGGATCTACGGTCCGGTGATCGCTGCCGGCCTCGCCGTCTGGTCGGGCCGGGACGGCAATTATTGGGGTCATAATGCGATCATCCGGACCCGCGCCTTCGCGGATTCCTGCGGATTGCCGGACTTGCACGGGAGGCCGCCCTTCGGCGGCCACATCCTCTCCCACGATTTCGTCGAGGCGGCCCTGATCCGCCGCGCCGGCTGGGCGGTGTACATGCTGCACCGCTTGCCGGGCTCATACGAAGAGAGCCCGCCCTCGCTGATCGACGTCGCGGTCCGCGACCGGCGCTGGGCACAGGGGAATCTCCAGCACGCCCGGGTCATCGGCGCCGCGGGGCTGCACCCCGCCACCCGGCAGCATTTCGCCACCGGCATCGCCGGCTACCTCGCGTCGCCCCTGTGGCTGCTGCAACTGGTGGTCGGCATCCTGCTGGTGCTTCAGACCGCGACGGAGCGACCGGATTATTTCGGAGGTGCCGGGTTCTCGCCGGTCTTCCCGCGGTTCGACCCGGTCCGCGCCCTTCAGCTCTTCGGCCTGACCATGGCGGTGCTGCTGGCCCCCAAGGTCCTGGGGCTTATCCTGGCTCTGCTCGACGGCTCGGTGCGGCGGGCATCCGGCGGCGCCGGACGGCTCATCCTGTCGAGCATGGTCGAAATCCTGCTCTCGGCCCTCGTGGCGCCGGTGGCGATGGTGATCCAGTCCGGTTCGGTCATGGGCATCCTTCTGGGGCGGGACACCGGCTGGAATCCGCAGCGGCGCGACGACGGCTCCATCCCGCTGCGCGACATCGTAATCCGGCACCGCTGGCACACGGTGCTCGGGCTCGTCGCGGGAATCGCTGCCTTCGCGATCGCCACTTCTCTGTTTCTCTGGATGAGCCCGACAATCCTGGGCTTGGTGCTGGCGATCCCGATTTCCTGGGCGAGCGGCCAGCTTGGGCTTGGCCTCGCGCTCAAGCGCCGCCTCCTTCTTGCCACCCCCGAAGAGGCCTCGCCTCCCGAGATCGCGGTTCGCGCGGCGGCCCTGACGGCGCGCAACGCCGCGCGCGGCTTCGATGACGCCGATTCCCTGGCGGCAATGCACGACGATCCCGGCCTCGCTCAGGCCCACGCCCGGATGCTTCCCATCGGCCAGCGGCGGCCACGGGGCGCCGTCGATCCGGACCAGACGTTAGCCGCAGCCAAGATCTGTGAGGCCGAAACGGTCGCGGAGGCGCAGGCGTGGCTTTCAGCGAAGGAGCGGATGGCGCTGCTGCGCGACCGGGCTCTGATCGACCGCTTGGTCCGCCTCGGCCAAAGCCGACCGCAATAGCGCCGCGACCGGACATTTTTCGGTCGTCAACGCGACGCGTTCGATGCGGCGGAACAGCATTCGCGTGGGTGTACGGCGCGCCGCGCCCACCAGCCCGCCCGACGGACATCGGTCAGCGACCGGACAGGCGAAGCGGGCGAGCGGCACGGCCTTTCCACGAACCCCGACATAGGTTCAGGCCACCCGCAGGTCGGGAAATCCGGCGCCGTTCAAAACTCGCTCGTGGCCACGTTCACGATTCGGATGGGGCTCCCAGTGGGGCCTGATCCCACCCCAGGTTCGGACCTTCCGCGAGCCTCCCCTTCGTGAGAAGTGATTAACCATTCGCGTCCAAGACTCGCCCATCGTCCTTCGGATCCGGTCATGACCCTGCTGCTCGTGTTCCTGCTCCTGCCCCTCGCCGTCGCCATCGTCCTGGCACGGGGAGAACCGATCCGCACCATCAGCTGCCTCGGCGCGATGGGGGTGGGGTGCGTGATCGCCTGCACCAGCGTCGTCAGCCTCCTGCGCCACCGGGCCTGAGAACTCCAGAGCACTCCGGGCGCCGGCCCGTCGCGAAGGTTCGAACCACTCAAAGAAACCCGACCTGTCGATGACCACCGGCCAAGTTGCGGCCGGCTCGGGCAACGAGCTGGGAGAAAGCCAGCGCGGCCGCAGTCGCCTGCGCCCGTGATGGGAAGCTGCGACGCGATTCAAGCACAGGCTCGTCGGTCTCGTTGACGAGAACCCAGGACCAGAGCGACCGGCTTCGCTCACGGATCTCGAACTGCACGGGCGCCTGCCTTTCCGGCACATGCGAGACGAGACCTTCGCCTCCAGCCGTGACATCCGGATGACGCCGCGAGACTATCGTCAAGCTTCGCGCCGCGCCCCCCGCGACTTCGATCAAGATGTTCGATTGCTCGCCCGTGACATCGCAAGATTTAACAGGTCAGGTTTTCCGACCTCTCGATCGATCGGCTGGCTGTCTCCGTCGGTCGAAAATTCGCAGCCCGGATCCCTCCGGGCCGGTTCCTTATCCCCAGGAACTGCGTTGTCTTCTGTGGGTCTGGAATTGGCATGGACCCCACGACGACGCATCGGCCGGGGGCAGCGCGGCGCGGCCGGATCGACTAGACCTTGCGCCTCTCTGTCGGCGCGTGCGGGGAAGCGGTTCTTTGGGCGGCAAGGCGGGCCGAGGCTGCGAGCGGATCGACGCGATGGCGAACCACACCGGAACCGCGGCGGGGCGGGCACAGCGCATTCTGGGTGCTCTGGCTGAAACCCTCGGGTGCTCCGTCGATGTGTTCTTCGGTGACGAAGCCCGGGACGACATCGCGTCGACCGAGGAACTGCTCAGCCTTTGGTTCTCGATCGAGGACGTGCAAGCGCGGCAGCGCATCCTCGATTGCGCCCGCGCCGTCAGCACGGAGGCGCAAGCGTGACGGGCGCCTTGTTTCCGACGGCTTGACGTTTCACGCAGCATCTCCGTTCCCCCCCGCCGGAGACGCCATGAAAGCCGTGAACGCGCTGATCGCCGACGAACTCGGTGTCGGAGAGGCTCAGGTTGCCGCCGCGGCGACGCTCCTCGATGGCGGAGCGACCGTGCCGTTCATCGCGCGCTATCGGAAGGAGACGACGGGCGGCCTCAACGATACGCAGCTGCGCCGGCTCGAGGAGCGGCTCTCCTATCTGCGCGACCTCAATGAGCGGCGCGCAGCCATCGTCGCGAGCATCACGAATCAGGGCAAGATGACGCCGCCGCTCGCTGCGGCGCTCGAAGCCGCCGACACGAAGGCGCGTCTGGAGGACCTGTATCTGCCGTTCCGGCCGAAGCGCCGCTCGAAGGCGCAATCCGCCCGCGAGGCCGGGCTCGAACCCCTTGCACAAGCCCTCCTGAGCCGCCCCGACCACACGCCCGAAGCGGTGGCGGCCGCCTATGTCGCGGATGCGCGCGGCGTGCCCGATGCCGTCGCCGCGCTGGAAGGAGCCCGCGCGATCCTGATCGAGCGCTTCGCCGAGGACGCCGACCTCGTCGGCCGGCTGCGGGCGGATTTCTGGCGCGGCGGCCAGCTCGTCTCACAAGTGCGCAAGGGGAAGGCGAGCGCGGGGGCGAAGTTCTCGGATTACTTCGCGTGGAGCGAGCGGCTGGAACGGATGCCGTCGCACCGCATCCTGGCGATCTTCCGGGGTGAACGGGAAGAGGTGCTCGACGTCGGCTTCACCGCCGAGGGCGAGGATTCGTCGCCGGGGCTTCCTGGGCCGTTCGAAAGCGCGATCTGTCATCGGTTCGGCATCGCGCTGCGGGGCCGCCCGGGCGACCCGTGGCTGCTCGACACCGCCCGCGCCGCCTGGCGCACGAAGATCCGGACCGGGATCAAGCAGGATCTGCGCAACCGGTTGTTCGAGCGGGCCGAGGACGAGGCCGTCACGGTCTTCGCCGGCAATCTGAAGGATCTGCTGCTGGCCGCCCCGGCGGGCGGGCGCGCGACGATGGGGCTGGATCCGGGCTATCGGAACGGGGTGAAGGTCGCGGTGGCAGACGGGACCGGGCGGATCGTCGCGGTGGAGACGACCTACCCGCACGAGCCGCAGCGCCGCTGGCGGGAGGCCGTCGCGACCCTCGGGCGCCTGTGCCGCCTCCACGGCGTCGAGCTTCTGGCCGTCGGCAACGGCACGGCCTCCCGAGAGACCGAGCGCCTCGCCGCCGAGATCGTCGCATCCAATCCCGATCTCGCCCTCGCGAAAGTCATGGTCTCGGAGGCCGGCGCCTCCGTCTACTCGGCCTCCGAGATCGGCGCCCGTGAATTGCCCGATCTCGACGTCTCGCATCGTGGCGCCGCGTCGATCGCCCGTCGCCTTCAGGATCCGCTGGCCGAACTCGTGAAGATCGATCCGAAGTCGATCGGCGTCGGACAGTATCAGCACGACGTCAGCGAGGCGAAGCTGTCCCGCTCCCTCGCCGCCGTGGTCGAGGACGCCGTGAATGCCGTCGGGGTCGACGTCAACACGGCCTCCCCTGCCCTCCTGGCGCAGGTCTCCGGCCTGAGCGCCGCCCTGGCGGGCCGCATCGTCGCGCATCGCGACGCAAAGGGACCGTTTCGGACACGCACGGCGCTCAAGGCGGTGCCGGGACTTGGACCGAAGACCTTCGAGCTGGCTGCGGGATTCCTGCGCATCCAGGGGGGCGACGATCCGCTGGACGGGTCGGGCGTCCATCCGGAGGCCTATCCCGTGGTGCAACGCATCCTGCGGGCGACGAAGAGCGATATCCATGTCCTGCTGGGCAACGCCGCAGCCCTCGGCCGGCTCACACCGGAAAGCTTCGTCGATGCGCGCTTCGGCCTTCCGACCGTGCGCGACATCATTGCGGAACTCGAGAAGCCCGGGCGCGATCCGCGACCGGCATTCGAGACGGCGCGCTTTCAGGACGGCGTCGAGACGATCGGGGATCTCGAACCCGGCATGCAGCTGGAGGGGGTGGTCACGAACGTCGCCGCGTTCGGTGCCTTCGTGGATATTGGCGTCCACCAGGACGGGCTCGTCCACATCTCGGCCATGGCGCGGCGGCGGATCGCGTCGCCCGCCGAGGTCGTCCGGATTGGCGAGGTCGTGCGGGTTCTCGTGCTCAGTGTCGATCGTCCGCGCAAGCGCATCGCGCTCTCGATGCGGCTCGACGATCCTGTCGAGCCAGCCCGGCCGGCGCAACGCACGGCCGAACCGAAGCCCGCCCCCCAGCGGCCTCGGGCCGGGACGCCCGCGGAGGACGCACCGACCGGCCCCCTGGCGGACGCACTCCGGCGCGCCGCCGCTTCCCCGGCGCGGCGCCGCTGAGCATGGTTAGCGCTTCGTAAACCACCGTCCGCGCAGTGTTTCGCGCGTCGTGTGATCCGGCGCGATCCCTTCCGGCCCATCCGGATTTCCACCCCGAACGCGGGGCACCCCCGACCGCCCGGAGTCTCTCATGCAAATGCGTGTCGCGCGGTTCGACGGTCCAAGCCCCATGATCGGACCGGCGCGTCTGATCAGAGCCGCGTTCGAAAGCGCCGACATGGCTGCCCTGGCCAAGGAAATCCTGACCCACTCGGACGACGACGTCATCGAGCCGGGCGCCGGCATGGACGTGGCGACGATCCTGTTGCTGATGCACCGCAGCGGCGAGGCGCTCCAGCTCCAGGCCGAGATCCTCCGGGGCGCGCGGCATTTCACCCTGCGCAGCAATCCGCCTGCGGCGCGGATCCGCGTCCTCATCATCGTCACGACCGGCGATCTCATGGCCAATACGCCGGTCGACTTTCTGCTGGACAACGAGACATTTGGCACCGCCTATTTGTTCGTCCTGCCCGGCGAGGACATCCCGCGGGATCTCCCGGACCACGACGTACTGATCACGGGCGTCGCCTATTCAACCGTCGCCGAGCCGCTGCTGGAAGCCCTCGCGGCGGCGGCCGACCACTGGACACGACCGATCCTCAATCACCCGCGCCATGTCCTCAAGACATCTCGGCACGGGATCGCTGCCGCGCTCCGTGATGGCGAAGGGCTCCTCGTGCCGAAGGTCGTCCGGGTCGGCCGATCGACCTGCTGCACGACGGATTCAGGCCTCCCCGACGGCCTTCAATTTCCCGTCCTCGTGCGCCCGCTGGATACGCATGCAGGCAACGATCTGCAGAAGGTCGATCAGGAATCCGACCTGCGGCGCTACCTCGACGACACGCGTACCGAGGATCTCTACATCACGCAATTCTGCGATTATCGCAGCCCCGACGGTCTCTACCGGAAGCTCCGCGTCGTTCTGATCGACGGCGTGCCGTTCCTATGCCACATGGCCGTCCGCGATCACTGGATGATCCATTACCTGAACGCCGGGATGATGGAGGACGCGGAGAAGCGGGCGGCCGAGGCCGATGCCATGGCGGCCTTCGATGACGGGTTCGCACAGCGCCACCGCGCCGCCTTCGCCGAGATCCACCGCCGGATCGGGCTCGATTACCTGATCATCGATTGTGCCGAGAGCACGGACGGGCGGCTCCTGATCTTCGAGGCCGATACCGGCATGGTCGTCCACGACATGGATCCCGTGGACCTCTTTCCCTATAAGATTCCCGCCATGCGCAGGGTGTATTCCGCGTTCCAGCAGGCCGTTGCCCGCCGGGTCTAGAGGGCTCCGTCGATCGGCCCGCGCCGCGGGAACAGCCGGCCGGAATGGGCCGCACGCGGCATCCGGCGGCCTCGTCACGCCCTGTGGCTCCGCACGCGATTAAGCGAGCTCCGGCGCGCCTCGGGGGTCTTACCAGGGGATGCGGCCGAAGCGATTGATCAGCCGCTGATACTCGGCATTGCTCTCGGCCTTGGAAGTCCCGCCCTGGCCCACATCCGAGGTGCCGGACCCCGGATGCACCAGGCGGCACACCAGGGGCAGGGCGAAGCCATGGCGCACGAGGTGCACGTTCGGGCCGCCATTCCGCAGGACGTTGGCGAGCCACGGGCGGACCTGGCTCGCGTCCTGCAGGGTTGCCGGCGCCGTGRYCTCGACGAGGTGGGCTCGGCGCAGGCCGGTCTCGGCGAGGCGGCCGAGCCATTCGTTGTCGTAGTGCCACTTCGCCGACGGGTCGATGGCGCCGACGCGCTCGAACGTGCTGCGGCGCATGAGCCAGCCCGACGGCGTGGCGAAATCGTTGATCCGGACGATCTCGCCGGCCTCGYCCACCTCGAGCTGGGTCGAGGAGACGAAGTCGAAACYGTCCAGSGCCYGRAGCGCGAMACCGAGRTAWKGCGGCAKCCAGYGATCRTCGTCCTCMAGRAAGCCGACGAGGTCCCAACTGGCATCCACCGCGCGGATGGCCGCRTTCAAGGCCGGGACCTGCGCCTTGCGGTCGCTGCGCACGAACGYGATCTGGGGGTGGTCGGCCAGCCTCGCCGGGATCTCGGTGTCGGGATCGATCCCGACGAAGAAACGGAGCGTCACCGGCCTGTCGAGGTCCTGGCCGGCGGCGCTCTCCATCGCGTGCTCCAGGAAATACTGGCCGGCCTTTCCGGCGAGGGTCGAACGCTTGAGCCGCGATGGTGTGATGATCGCAATCCTCATTCCCACACCTCATCGTGTCGAGCGCCCCGCCCCAATCCGTGAAGCGCAGGCACGGCGCGGTCACCCGAATCCCGGCTTCGCTCAGAGCTTGAAGGACTGCTCGCCGATATGGCCGAGCTCCTTGCTGAGATACGGATCGCACCAGATCCTGTACCCGGCAGCACGAACCCGATCGCTGAAGTCGAAGTCTTCGCCGATATTGACACCGGCCTCCTCATCGACCCGGAACCGGAAATAGGGCCGCTTCAGGCTCTCGAAGACCGTGGACTTGACCAGGAGGAAACCCGTGGGGATGCGCGACATCTCCAGAAGGCCCTTGGGTGCGTCGGCCGGCTGCTCCTGCAGAATGTCGCCCAGGAAATGGAACGGCGCAGTGCGACGGGAATAGGTCGCACCGATGATGTCCACCTTCCGCACCAGAAGCTTGAGCAGGGCATCCTTGGGGAAGGTCATGTCGCTGTCGATGAACAGGACATATTCGGCACCGTACTTCTGCGCGAATTCAAGGCTCAGATTGCGGGCATCGGCCACGATCGACGACTTCCCGACGACGAGCGACATGGGCATCTCGCCCAGCGAATGCATCATCGAGCCGAGGCTGACGGCGAAGTCCGCGTGCACCATGGTCCCGCAGGGGATCGCGATCGCGACATGCGGAAAAACCGGTGGCGCGGAGAGATTCGGGTCGCCAACAGCGACAGACGCTTGAGCGATCAAAGCTGGTCTCCGTTCAAGGTTCGCCCCAGTCGCCGCTCGCCGGCCGCAGCGGAGCAATTCCGGTTGGGCAGACGCGACAGATTTGGACAGCCTCGCGGCTTATGGCAGCGGATGGTTAATGGATCTTGAACGAGGCCCCCGCACTATCAATACTTGAACGATCTCGGAGTTATTCCGTTAACGATCGACCCACGTTACCGAGCTGTCTGCGATTGATTTAACGCGTGAGAAAGGGTTGGGGCGCGATTACTGGCCCACCCAAGAAACGGGTGCATCAAATCAGAAAGATAGCGATCCATGTCCTCCATCACCCTGTCGGCCGCCACGCGTCAGAACCTGCTCTCGCTGCAGGATACCGCCACCCTCATGGCGACCACGCAGAACCGCCTCGCCACCGGTAAGACGGTCAACTCCGCCCTCGACAACCCGACCAACTTCTTCACATCCCAGGCCCTCGACGGGCGCTCGTCGAGCCTGAACTCCCTGCTCGACGGCATCTCCAACGGCGTCCAGTCGATCCAGGCCGCCAACCAGGGCATCACCTCGATCCAGAAGCTCGTCGACCAAGCCAAGTCGATCGCCAACCAGGCCCTCTCGACCCAGCTCTCCACCACCGGAACCGCCGCCGGCGCCTACAGCGCCAGCACCACCGCCTCGACGGTGCTCCTGACMATCAACGGCACCTCGGTCTCGGCCAACGTCGCTGCCTCCTCGAGCRTCARCGCGRCGGTCGCGRCCCTGAACGCGGCGGTCAGCTCGGCGTCCACGKCGTCCAGCGGCTCGTTCGGCGCCGGCGCGATCTTCTCGGTCGACAGCACCGGCACCAAGATCGTYCTGAATGCCCAGGCCGACGTCGAGTTCCAGAACTCSGSCAGCCAGACGGCGCTCGGCTTCACCGCCTCGGCGACCACGGCCTCGACCTACGGCACYGCCGCCAGCACCGTCGTGTCCAGCGACCTCTCGATCTCCGGCGTCACCCAGCGCTCGTCGCTGGCGAGCCAGTACAACAACCTGCTGAACCAGATCACCCAGCTCGCCGGCGATGCCAGCTACAACGGCGTCAACCTCATTGCCGGCAAGGGCAATGACATGAACATCAAGTTCAACGACACCGGCAGCTCCAACCTGAACGTCTCGTCCGTCGACGCGACGGCCAGCGGCCTGGGCCTGTCGYCGATCACCAACTCGAACARCTCGRCGAGYTCGAACGGCCTCGGCAACTTCCTGCTGAACTCGGACGTCAACAAGACCCTGTCGACCCTCACCRGCGCCGGAACCGCCCTGAACTCGGCGGCGAGCACCCTCGGCTCGAACCTGTCGGTGGTGCAGAACCGCCAGGACTTCTCCAAGCAGTTGATCAACGTCCTTCAGACCGGCTCGGCCAACCTGACCAACGCCGACCTGAACCAGGAAGCGGCCAAYTCGCAGGCGCTGTCGACCCGCCAGTCGATGGGCATCTCCGCCCTCTCCCTGGCCAACTCCGCCCAGCAGGGCGTCCTCCAGCTCCTGCGGTAAGCGCTCACATCGTCGGAACGACGGCCGGCCGGGGAAACCCGGCCGGCCTTTTTTGTGTTCGATGGGGCAGCCCGTGCACGCCGAATCCTTGCGGAACGGGATCGGTCAAGCGGGCTGCCCGGTGACCCGCGACCGCGCTTCGGAAGCCGGTGCGGATGCCCGACGGCCCCGCCGCCACTCACCCAATTCGCCTTGGCCGGGAATCGGACCCGTGAATCGACACCCCGAGATCGAACACGCCACGGGATACGGGTGGCGACCGCTCCGATGCCGGCCTCGCCCGATGCCGATCCAAAGGGCATTGCACCCGTGGGGTTGCCAAGCTTAACCATATCGGCCAGCCTGTACGTAAGTAACGCCTACCCGTCTCGTCCGCCCAGGAGTGCCGATGCTGGTCAACCACGAGCGCCGCCTTCTCAGCAAAGCAGCAGAAGCCGGGGACTACCGGATCTCGATTCGCAAGAAGCCCGACGCGTCATGGCCCAGCGATCACAGCCGCCTCGCCGCCCTCGAAACCACCGGTCACCTCCAGCGGGTCGACCATCCGGACAGCGCGGAGGGACGGCTTGCCGTCTGGCAGATCACAGCCGCCGGGCTGTCGCAGCTTCAGGTCCTCGCCTCGGGAGCCGAGTGATGGCCTCCATCAAGATCCGCGCAACCGACGATGGCACCTTCGTCGTCTATCGCAACGGCGCGGCCGTCGCCTCGGGGCTGACCCGCGATCAGGCCGAGCGCTGCGCGACGGTGCTCGGTTGGATCGCCCAGGGTCACGCAACAGGGTGATCCGCGAGGATGCCGGTGCCGACGTTTCGGATCGGCACTGCAGTGGCACCTCCCGAAGCTGGGGCGCACCGGATGCACAGCGGCGTCACCCGATCGTCGCATGTGTCCCTACTTCGCCCATCGTGACCGCGGCGACGGGTGAACCGACCCCACGGTCGGGGCTTGCCGCCGACCCGTCGTTTCGGAGCGGGAATCGGCCCAGGCTTCACAGGGACGGGATGCTGCTGTGGCATCCCGCGAAACTATCCCGGACGGCGCTGACCCGTTCGGTCATCGCAACGTCAGCCCTTCTTGTCACTCGCCAGCGTCCGACCCGCGGGCCTCACGCAGAAGCTCGCGTCGTGCGATCATGAGGACGCGTTGTCGCGCTTGAGGCTCCTGAAGCGCATTCCACAGGCAGATCAATTCGTGGGTCATGCCCGCCTCGACCCCTTCGTCCGCCGACGCGAAAAAAGCTTCGACCGGACAGCCTACAACAGCTGCGATCTCGCGCAGCCGCACGATAGCACTATCATCGATAGCCATCGAATATAATATTCCCGCATGCCCGACATTGAAGGGTTATCACTGCCAAACCGCGTACAGCAAGTGATCATTCTATACCAGGGATGGCCACTTCATATCAGGCGACTCGACTGATTGCATCCGATCGAGTCAAAAAGCCTACGACATCCAGATACAAAATGATCACGAGTATTTGATCAATCTTGGCGGCGAGCGTTTCGCTTCGAACACGGCGCCATAACAGTGCAATTCGCGTCCCGCGATACAACGCAACCAGCGATCTCTGAAAGGCCCCAGGTCGGACCGCTGACGGCCGGAGGCCATGGCATTGTCAATGCGGCGTCTGTCTCAACTACTGCGGCACAGCCAAAGAAGCCGAGCCAACCCTCAGTGTCAGATCGGCGCGCTGCTCCCTCCCCCGCAAAACCGCCCCAGCGTAACCCTGCTCTCTCGGGACCGGGACAATCGATCGGCCGCTTGCGATTTACCAATTATCAACCCTTTTCACGTGATCGTAGGCCGGTGGCCGGTCAAGGGAACCGATCACATCGATCGGGCGAGGCTCCGATGATCGTCATGATGGCGGCGGCCGTTTTGAGCGGCCTCGCGACAGCCGTGATCCTGGCGCCGATCAGTGCCCTGGCCGCACTGATCATCGCTCCCCTCGCGGCCAGCACGTTCGCCATCCTCGCCTGCCTCCTCTTGGCATGGCGCAGCTCCCGCGATGATCTGGGGCCGCCGGACCGCGAAGCGCGGACCGATGCAATGGTCGCCGTTCTCCGGCAGGTGACCCAGCAGGGACAGGCCGCGTCGCCGGTCCGGGTTCGCAGCCAACGCGTGGCCTGATCGCGTCGAATTCGTCGCCGTTCTGCTTCATCCGGTGGCGACCGCGTCCTGTGCGCATCGTCCGGCTGCCATTGCCAGGATCGACGAGAGCGGCCCATGCTGCCCGGGATGAGGCCGCCGGTTCCCCTCTCCGCAATCCGAATCTTCGAGGCCGCCGCGCGACGGCGCTCGTTCAAGGCCGCCGCCGGCGAACTCAACCTGTCTCCGAGCGCGGTGAGTCACGCCCTGCGCAAGATGGAAGAGACTTTGGGGGTCGTCCTGTTCGAGCGAGTCGGACAGGGGATCACGCCGACCCCGGCCGGCGAGGCGCTCTGCGATCATGTCGGACGCGCCTTCGCCGAACTCAACCGCGGCTTCGATCTCGTGGCGAATCGGGGACCGCAACTTCTGCGGCTGCACTGCGCGCCGAGCTTCGCCGCGCAATGGCTGGCGCCGCGGCTCGCGCGCTTCCTCAGCGCCCATCCGGGTTTCGAGGTGCGTCTGGCCGCCGGTATGGACTACGCCCGATTCATCACGGACGAGTTCGATGCCGACATCGTCTACGGACCGCCCCGTGGGGAAGGCCTGGTCCGCATGCCGCTGGGCCTGGAGACGGTGACGCCGCTCTGCGATCCCGTGCGGGCCGCCCGGATCCGCGAACCCGCCGACCTGCTGGCACAGACCCTGATCCAGAGCGACAACAAGCAGGTGCGCTGGTCGCATTGGTTCGAGCGAAACCAGCTCGTCACGCAGCCGAGTGCGGGAATCCGCTTCGACCGGAGCTTCCTGGCCCTGGCCGCTGCGGCGGACGGGCTCGGGGTCGCCCTCGAATCCACACGCCTCGCCGAGCGGGAGGTTGCGGCCGGGCGGCTCGTCGCGCCGTTGGCTAGGCGTTCTCAGGACATCAGCTACGTCGGCCATCACTTCGTTTGCCCGGTCGACGTCCGCCGCCGGGCGCCACTCCGGGTCTTCGCGCGCTGGCTTGCCGAGGAACTCGCGATCCCCTTGAGCGCGGAACTCGCCTGACCGGGAAAAGGTGATCTGGATTCACCTGCGCGTGCAAATTGCGCGTTTGTCGCGGGCATGCCGTGGAGGCACAGTCTCTCCAACACGACAGACGAGAGGAGACGACGCCGCAGACCGCGCGATCCGCAGGATCGCGGTCGCCGGCCCGCCGCACCCTCCGTCCTGACGACAGGTTCGACCGCGCCTCGTCGCGGATCGCCGGGAGGTTTCCATGCTGCTGAACGATCGGGTGTGCGTAATCACCGGGGCGGCCTCCGCCCGCGGGATCGGAAAGGCCACCGCGCGGCTTTTCGCGAGCCAGGGCGCCCGGGTCGCGATCCTGGACCTCGATGCCGGGCAGGCCGAGGCGGCCGCCCGCGACATCGGTCCCGGCCATATCGGGCTGGCCTGCAACGTCATCGACCGGGCGGCCTGCTCGGCCGCTGCAGACGAGATCGCGGCCCGCCTCGGGCGGATCGACGTCCTCGTCAACAACGCCGGCATCACCCAGCCCCTCAAGATCATGGAGATCGAGCCGGAGAACTACGACGCGGTCACCGACGTGAACCTGCGCGGCACGCTCTACATGAGCCAGGCGGTGATCCCGGCGATGCGCGGCCAGGGCGCGGGCGCGATTGTGTGCATGTCGTCGGTCTCGGCCCAGCGGGGCGGCGGCATCTTCGGCGGCCCGCATTACAGCGCCGCCAAGGGCGGCGTGCTCGGCCTCGCCAAGGCCATGGCCCGCGAGCTCGGCCCCGACGGCGTCCGGGTGAATTCCGTGACCCCCGGCCTGATCCAGACCGACATCACCGGCGGCAAGCTCACCCCCGAGCTGAAGGTCGAGATCGCCAAGGGCATCCCCCTGGGGCGCCTCGGCGTGGCGGACGACGTCGCCAATGCCTGCCTGTTCCTGGCCTCCGACCTGTCCACGTACATCACCGGGGCGGTGATCGACGTGAACGGCGGCATGCTGATCCATTAAGGGCCGCGCCATGACGTCTCCGTCAGCGACCGAGCGCCCCCGCGCCGGCTCCAACGTCCCGCTCGCCGAGCGTGCCTACCGCATCCGCCGCCACGCCCTGCGCATGGGCGAGGTCCAGGGCCAGGGCTACATCGCCCAGGCGCTCGGCATCTCCGACGTGCTGGCGGTGAGCTACTTCCACGCCCTCACCTACCGGCCCGAGGATCCCGAATGGGAGGGCCGCGACCGGTTCCTGCTGTCGATCGGCCACTACGCCATCGCCCTCTACGCAGCGCTGATCGAGGCGGAGATCCTCCCCGAGGACGAGCTGACGAGCTACGGCGGCGACGACAGCCGCCTGCCGATGTCCGGCATGGCCGCCTACACGCCCGGCATGGAGATCACCGGCGGGTCCCTGGGCCACGGGCTCGGGATCGCGGTCGGCATGGCGCTCGGGCTGAAGCGGAAGAACTCGAAGAGCTTCATCTACAACCTGTTCTCCGACGGCGAGCTGGACGAGGGCTCGACCTGGGAGGCCGCGATGTCGGCGGGCTCGTTCAAGCTCGACAACCTCATCGGCCTCGTCGACGTGAACGGCATGCAGGCGGACGGCGCGTCGCGCGGGGTGCTCAACTTCGAGCCGCTGGCGCCGAAATTCGAGGCCTTCAACTGGTTCGTCCAGCGGGTCGACGGCAACGATATCGACGCCCTGGTCAGGGCCTTCGACGCCGCGCGCAACAACCCCGGCCCGCAGCCCCGGGTCATCATCTGCGACACCCGCATGGCGAAGGGCGTGCCGTTCCTGGAGGAACGCGAGCGCAATCACTTCCTGCGGGTCGAGCCGGACGAGTGGCAGCGAGCCCTGGCGATCCTGGACGAGGGGAGAGTGCGGTGAGACGCTCCAAGTACGAGAAGCCCGCCCCCCGCGCCGGCAGCGGCGCCAAGACCTCGGCGATGATTGCCTCGCTCGCCGCCCCCGGGCAGCGCACGAAGGCCGCACCCTTCGGCCACGCCCTGGTCGAACTCGCCAAGACGCGGCCCGACATCGTCGGCCTGTCGGCGGACCTGTCGAAATACACGGACCTGCACATCTTCGCGCAGGCCCATCCCGAGCGGTTCTACCAGATGGGGATGGCCGAGCAGCTGCTGATGAGCGCCGCCGCGGGCCTCGCCCGGGAAGGGTTCACGCCCTTCGCCACCACCTACGCGGTGTTCGCGGCGCGGCGCGCCTACGACTTCATCTGCCTCGCGATCGCGGAGGAGAACCTCGACGTCAAGATCGCCTGCGCCCTGCCCGGCCTGACCACCGGCTACGGCCCGAGCCACCAGGCGACGGAGGATCTCGCGATCTTCCGCGGAATGCCGAACCTCACGATCATCGACCCCTGCGATGCTCACGAGACCGAGCAGGTCGTCCCCGCCATGGCGGCCCACAAGGGGCCGGTCTACCTGCGGCTCCTGCGTGGCAACGTCCCGCTGGTGCTGGACGAGTACGGCTACACGTTCGAGCTGGGCAAGGCCAAGACGATCCGCGACGGCCGCGACGTCCTGGTGATCGCCTCGGGCCTGATGACCATGCGCGCCCTGGAGGTCGCCGAGGCCCTGCGCGACGACCGGGTCGACGTGGCGGTCCTGCACGTGCCGACGATCAAGCCCCTCGACACGGCGACGATCCTGCACGAGGCCCGGCGGGGCGGCCGGCTGATCGTCGTGGCCGAGAACCACAGCGTGATCGGCGGCCTCGGCGAGGCGGTGGCCGGCCTGCTGATGCGCGAGGGCGTGATGCCGGGGCGCGGCTTCCGCCAGATCGGCCTGCCGGATGAGTTCCTCGATGCCGGCGCCCTGCCGACGCTCCACGACCGCTACGGCATCTCGGCCGCCGCGATGGCGCGGAGCATCCGGGCATGGCTCTGAACCAAATCGCCCTCGTCGGCCTCGGCGCCATGGGCCTGCCGATAGCGACCAACCTGGTCGCTGCGGGCTTCGCGGTCCGCGGCTACGACCTGCGGCCGGAGGGCCGCGCGGCCCTGGCGGCCGCGGGCGGGATTCCGGCCGAAACCCCGGCCGAGGCCGCTGCGGGCGCTGACGCGCTCCTGCTCATGGTGGTGAACGCCGCGCAGGCCGAGGACGTCTTGTTCGCGCAGGGCGCCCTCGACGCCCTCGCTCCGGACGGCATCGTGGCCCTGACGGCGACCTGCCCGCCGCAGGCGGTGGAGCAGCTGGCCGAACGCGTCGCGGCAGCCGGCCGCCGCTTCGTCGATGCCCCGGTCTCGGGCGGCGTCGTCGGCGCCCAGGCCGGCCGGCTCACGATCATGGCGGCGGCGCCCGCCGAGACGCTGGCCGCTTTGAGGCCGGCCCTCGACACACTCGGCGACCGGATCTTCCACGTCGGCGAGCGCCCGGGACAGGGTGCCACCGTCAAGGCCKTGAACCAGCTCCTGTGCGGCGTCCACATCGCCGCCGCCGCCGAGGCACTGGCGCTCGCCGGTCGCGTCGGCGTCGATCTCGCCGTGGTGCTGGAGATCCTTTCGGGCTCCTCGGCCGCGAGCTGGATGCTGCGCGACCGCGGCCCCCGGATGCTCGAGGCCGCGCCGCAGGTCACCAGCGCGGTCGACATCTTCGTGAAGGACCTCGGAATCGTGCTCGAGGCCGGCCGCGGCGCGGGAGCGGCGCTGCCGCTGGCGGCGCTCGCCCACCAGCTCTTCGTCTCGACCTCCGGTCGCGGCGACGGCGTCGCCGACGACAGCCAGGTGATCCGCGCCTACCGCCTGCTCAACGGCGACGGCGGGTAGGCGTCCGCGGAAGACGCGCGATGACGGCGTCGGGCACACGCCCGCCGCCCCGGACAGCAACGCGGGTCGTGCCCTCCACCGGCGGTCAACGGCGGGGACCGGGCGACCCGGACCATCCAGGGAGTGAAACCATGCGCGACATGCGTCTCAGCCGCCGAAGCCTGCTCGTGGGCGCGGCCGCCCTGCCGGCCTTCGGCATCCTCACACGGCGGGGGCAAGCCGCCGAGTTCACCTACAAGCTCGCCACCGGGCAGGATCCGACCCATCCGGTCAACATCCGGGCGCAGGAGGCCCTCGACCGGATCCGCGAGGCCACCAACGGACGGCTGGAGATCAAGCTGTTTCCCGCCAATCAGCTGGGCTCGGACACCGATCTCCTGGCGCAGGTCCGAAACGGCAGCGTCGAGTTCTTCAACCTCGCGACCTCGATCCTGGCCACCTTCGTGCCGGCCGCGAGCCTGCCCAACACCGGCTTCGCCTTCAAGGATTACGACGCCGTCTGGTCGGCCATGGACGGAGGCCTCGGCACCTATGTCCGCTCCGAGATCGCCAAGACGCCGATCCTGACCGTCTCCAAGGTCTGGGACAACGGCTTCCGGCAGATCACCTCCTCGACCCGCGAAATCCGGACACCGGAGGACCTGAAGGGCTTCAAGATCCGCGTCCCGCCGGCGCCGATGCTCACCTCCCTGTTCAAGGCCTTCGATGCCGGCGCGGCGCCGATCAATTTCAACGAGCTGTACTCCTCGCTCCAGACCAAGGTGGTCGAGGGACAGGAGAACCCCCTCGCCATCACGGCCACCACCCGGCTCTACGAGGTGCAGAAGTCCTGCAGCATGACCGGCCACGTCTGGGACGGCTACTGGATCCTCGGCAACAAGCGCGCGTGGCAGAAATTGCCCGAGGATCTGCGCACCGTCGTCTCGCGCGAACTCGACCGCTCGGCCAACGACCAGCGCGCCGATGTCGCCAAGCTCAGCGTCTCCCTCCGGGACAGCCTGACGGCGAAGGGCATCACCTTCATCGACGTCGACCGGGCGCGATTCCGCGAGGCCCTCGGGCGGACGAGCTTCTACCGGGACTGGAAAGCGAAGTACGGCGATGCGGCGTGGTCGCATCTTGAGGACGTGTCGGGCAAATTGACCTGAAGCGCTTTCCGCCGAACCGAAAAACGGTATCGGAGAACGAAGGCGCGCCGAGACGCACCACAAGACGCACGAGACGACGCACTTGGAGCCGTTCCCGCCGGCAGCGGGATCGGGACCGGCTCCGACGGGAGGGCGCCATGCAGATCGATATCGCGGCCGTCGAGACGACGGCGGGGGTTGAATTGACCGGGCCGCCCCTGCGCGCCCGGACCTGGCTGCGCCGGCTGGACGACGGGCTCGGCCACCTCGTGGAGATCCCGGCGGCGCTGCTCGTGCTCGCCGAGATCGTGGTGCTGCTCGGCGGCGTCGTGAGCCGCTACGTGTTCCGCGAGCCCCTCGTCTGGTCGGACGAACTCGCCTCGATCCTGTTCCTGTGGCTTGCCATGCTGGGCGCCGTGGTCGCGTTCCGCCGGGCCGAGCACATGCGCATGACCGCCTTCGTCGCCATGAGCGGCCCGCGTCTGCGCGCCTTCCTGGAGACGGTCGCCCTGGTGGCCGGCCTGACCTTCGTGGCGCTGCTGCTGGAGCCGGCCTTCGAATTCGCCAGCGAGGAGACCTTCGTCCAGACGCCGGCGCTGGAGCTGAACAACGCGTGGCGCGCCGCCGCCCTGCCGATCGGCCTCGGCCTCATGCTGATCGTCGCGGTCATCCGCCTGCTGGAGACGGCCGACTGGAAGCTGACGGCGGGGGCGCTCGTGCTGGGCGCCGGAATCGCCGCCGGCCTCGTGGCGCTACAGCCCTGGCTGACGACCCTCGGCAACCTCAACCTGCTGCTGTTCTTCGTGCTCGGCGTCGGCGCCCTGGTCTTCTCCGGGGTCCCGATCGCCTTCGCGTTCGGCCTGTCGACCTTCGCGTACATCGCGCTGACCACCGACGCACCGTCGATGGTGGTGGTCGGGCGCATGGACGAGGGCATGAGCCATCTGATCCTGCTGGCGGTCCCGCTCTTCGTGTTCCTCGGCCTCCTGATCGAGATGACCGGCATGGCCCGGGCCATGGTCGGGTTCCTCGCCTCGCTGCTCGGTCACGTCCGCGGCGGCCTGCACTACGTGCTGGTCGGGGCGATGTACCTCGTGTCCGGCATCTCCGGATCGAAGGCCGCCGACATGGCCGCCGTCGCTCCGGTGCTGTTTCCCGAGATGAAGGCCCGCGGCGCCAAGGAAGGCGACCTCGTGGCGTTGCTGGCCACAACCGGCGCGCAGACCGAGACCATCCCGCCCTCGATCGTGCTGATCACCATCGGCTCGGTCACCGGCGTCTCGATCACCGCCCTGTTCACCGGCGGCCTGCTGCCGGGCCTCGTGCTCGCCGTCACCCTGTGCGCCCTGGTCTGGTGGCGCTACCGCGGCGAGGACCTGAGCCACGTCGCCCGGCCGTCGCGGCGGATCATCGGCCGCTCGTTCCTCGTGGCGATCCCGGCGCTGGCGCTGCCCTTCGTGATCCGCTTTGCCGTGGTCGAGGGCATCGCCACCGCCACCGAGGTCTCCACCATCGGCATCGTCTACGCGGCCCTGGCAGGCCTGCTCATCTACCGCCAGTTCGACTGGCGGCGGCTCTACCCGATGCTGGTGACGACCGCGACGTTGTCGGGTGCGATCCTTCTGATCATCGGCGCTGCCACCGGCATGGCCTGGGCGCTGACGCAGTCGGGCTTCTCGCAGACGCTGGCCGAGGTCATGAAGAGCCTGCCTGGGGGCGCCCTCGGCTTCCTGTTCGTCTCGGCAGCCGCCTTCATCGTGCTGGGCTCGGTGCTGGAGGGAATCCCGGCCATCGTGCTGTTCGGCCCGCTCCTGTTCCCGATCGCACGGGCTGTCGGCGTGCACGAGGTCCACTACGCCATGGTGGTGATCCTCGCGATGGGCATCGGGCTGTTCGCCCCACCCTTCGGCGTCGGCTACTACGCCGCCTGCGCCATCAGCCGGATCCATCCCGACGCCGGCATGCGTCCGATCGTCGGCTACATCGTGGCCCTGCTGATCGGCCTCCTCGTCATCATCCTCGTGCCCTGGTTCTCGATCGGCTTCCTCTGACGGCAACCGCTCGGGGCTGAACGCTCTGCACCCGGGCGGATGCCGGGACGGCGCAGGCCAGCGGATCACGCCACAGACTGAGATTTATCCCGGACGGCAGCGGTGCCGACCGGGCGGCGTCCCCGCGCGCCGAAAATTCGCACCGCCCGAGTCAGACCCATGCCCGACACGCCCGATGCCACGCTGACGTCCCGGATGGCCGACGCGATCCGCTTCCTCGGTCTCGACGCGATCGAGCGGGCGGGGGACGGCCATCCCGGTGCTCCGCTCGGCTGCGCCGAGATCGCCGTGGCGCTGTTCACGCGCCATCTGCGCTGCAATCCGGACGACCCGCTCTGGCCTGACCGTGACCGCTTCGTGCTCTCTAACGGCCATGGCTCCATGCTGCTCTACGCAGCCCTCCACCTCGCCGGCTACGCCGGCTTGCCCATGGAGCAGATCCGGCGCTTCCGCGAACTCGGCTCCCACACCCACGGGCATCCGGAAATCGCGCCCGAACTCGGGATCGAGGCGACCACCGGCCCGCTCGGCCAGGGCATCGCGAATGCGGTCGGCATGGCGGTGGCCGAGGCCAAGCTCGCGGCGACCTTCGGCCCCGAGCTGGTGGATCACCGCACCTACGCCCTCGTCGGGGACGGTTGCCTGCAGGAGGGCATCGCGCACGAGGTGATCTCGCTCGCCGGCCATCTGCGTCTCGGGAAGCTGACCTTCCTGTGGGACGACAACCGCATCACCGACGACGGCGCCACCGACCTCTCGATCTCGGAGGATGTGCAGGCGCGCTTCCGCGCAGCCGACTGGCAGGTGCTGGACGTCGACGGGCACGACGTCGAAGCAGTCTCGGCGGCGATCCGGCTCGCGCACGGCGACCCGCGCCCCAGCCTGATCGCCTGCCGCACCGTGATCGGGCGGGGGCTGCCACGGCTCGAAGGGCAGCGCGGCGCCCATGGCGGGCGCGTATTCGCGCGCGACTGCGACGAGGCGCGGGCCGCGAAAGGGTGGGACCATCCGGCCTTCACGGTGCCCGATGCCGTCGCTGCGGCGTGGCGGGCCGGCGTCGGCGGACGGAACCGCGATGCCTATGCCGCGTGGGAGCGCCGCCGGGAAACCCTGCCGGCGCCGGCGCGGACCGCGTTCGACCGGGTGAGCGATGCCCGCCTCCCCGAGGACTGGGACACGCAGCTCCGCGCGCTGCGCGACCGTTTTGCAGAGGCCGGTGAGGCGCGCCCGAGCATCGAGGTGTCCGCCGAGATCACCGCCGCTCTGTCGGGCACGATCCCGGAGCTGTTCTCGGGCGCGCCCGACCTTGAGGGTCCGACGAAGCACAAGGGCGAATTCCACGCGTTCACGGCGCAGGACCGATCCGGCCGCTACCTGCATTACGGCATCCGCGAGCACGCCATGGGCTCGATGATGAACGGCATCGCGGCCCATCGCGGGCTGGTGCCGGTTGGCGCCACCTACCTCGTCTTCTCCGACTACATGCGCCCGTCGCTCCGCATGGCGGCGCTGATGAAGCTGCCGGTCATCACCGTCTATAGCCACGATTCGATCGCCATCGGCCGCAACGGGCCGACCCATCAGCCGGTCGAGTTCCTCGCGACCCTGCGGGCCATCCCCAACATGCTGGTGCTGCGCCCGGCCGACGCGGTGGAGACCGCCGAGTGCTGGGAGATGGCCCTGGCCAACCGGACCGGCCCGACATCGCTGATCTGCTCGCGGCAGGCGTTGCCGGCCCTCCGGCGGCCCGGCTCCGGCGAGAACCGTTGCGCGCGGGGTGCCTACGTGCTGGCGGAGGCCGCGGGTGCGCGGCGGGTGACGCTGATCGGGACGGGGTCGGAGGTCGCGCTGGCGCTCGCAGCCCGCGACCTGCTGCAGGCCGAGGGCGTCCCGACGGCCGTCGTTTCCATGCCGTCCTGGGAGGCCTTCGCGGCTCAGGACGCCGCTTATCGCGAGCGCATCATCCCCCGGGACACGGTCCGGGTCGCGGTCGAGGCCGCCCTGCGCTTCGGATGGGACCGCTGGATCGGCGAGACGGGCGGCTTCGTCGGCATGACCGGCTTCGGCGCCTCGGGTGCGCCGGAAGACCTGTTCCGCCATTTCGGCATCACCGCCGAGGCCGTGACCGAGGCCGCCCGCGCGCGCCTTCGCTGAGGGGCGCCCAGCCGCTCAGATCATGCCGGCGCCGCCCGTGCGCACGATCCGCTCGCGCTGCTCGGCATAGCGGCCGGCCGCGGCGCGCCGCACCGCCACGCCGAGGCGGCCTGCGATCTGCGCGAGGAGGGGGGCGGAGCTGTCCGAACGGAGGCCGACGAGGTTCGCGAGGGTGGTCATCGAGGCCCGATCCCGGTCATGCCCGGGCAGGGTGCCGGGATTGCTGCGTTGCAATATGAGCCGGTCCGCGCGGCCGTGTGAGGGGCTCGGCGTGCGGGCTGACATGCAGCAAAAACATGGTGCGCACGCGGGACGTTAACCGTTGTCTGCGTCGCCGCCGGGCGCCCGACGATGCGGAGGGTGCGGTGCGGTCGGCCGAGGACGCCGACCCCTCGAGCCATCCGAAGTTGCTGGCTCCAGGGTCATCATCGCGCGCGGTGCGGCAATCGCGTCGGGGCCACGCCTGCCGACGTCACGCGGCCCTGGCTCATGACGCGGCGCGCGCGACGACGGAGCGGTCTCGAACCGAAACCTTATCGGCCGGTCACCCGCGCCATCCCTTCGAGGGGCAGGTCGCCCCGCGCTTCGAGTTCCGCGCGGATGGCGCGCTTCGTCACCTTGCCGTAGCCGGACTTCGGCAGGGCATCCCAGAAGAACACGCGCCGGGGCAGCTTGTAGCGGGCCACCGTGGCGGACAGCCACGCGATCAGCGCCCCCTCCTCCACCGTCGCCCCGGGCCGGGTAACGCAGACCGCCACGCCGACCTCGCCCCAGGCCGGGTCCGGCACCCCCAGAATCGCGGCCTCGGAGATCGCCGGATGCGTCAGGAGCTTCTCCTCGGTCTCCCGCGGGTACACGTTCGAGCCGCCGGAGATGTACATGTCCGAGGCGCGGCCGGTGATGAACAGGAAGCCCTCCGCGTCGCAATGGCCGAGGTCGCCGGTCCGGAACCAGCCGTCGCGGAACGCCGCGGCGTTCGCGGTCGGGTTGTCGAAGTAGCCCGCGAACACCGCCGGGCCGCAGACGCAGATCTCGCCGGTCTCCCCCGTCGGGACCGCACCGCCCTGAGAGTCTTGGATCTGGACCTGCATGCCGGTGCGCTCGACCCCGCATGTGCCGACCTTCACGTCCGGCCCGTCCTCGACCGCGTGCAGGCGCGGCGGCAGCACCGTGATGTTGCCGGTGACCTCGCCCAGCCCGAAATACTGCACCAGGACCGGACCAAGCACCCGCAACGCGTGCTGCTGATCCGCCCGGTACATCGGCGCGCCCGCATAGATCACGTGGCGCAGGCTGGAATGATCGTGCAAGCCGACCGCCGGATGCTCGGTCAGCAGCTTCACGATGGTCGGCACCGTGAACAGGTTGGTGATCCGCCAGCGCTCCACCAGGTCCCAGACCTCGGCCGGGGCGAGGCGTTCGCCGGCGGTGAGCACCGTCTTCGCGCCGGCCGCGACCTGCGCGAGCTGGTGGATGCCGGCGCCGTGGGAGAGCGGCGCCACGACCAGCGAGGCGTCTTCCTCGGTGGTGCCCGGCATCAGGTCGCAGAGATGGTTGGTGATGACGAAGGCCATCTGGCCGTGGGTGAGGACCGCCGCCTTCGGGCGGCCGGTCGTGCCCGAGGTGAAGAAGAACCAGCACGGATCGTCGTGCTCGACGTCGGCGGTGGGCGCGGCCTCGCCCAGATGGGCGGCGACGAGGCCGTCGTAATCCACCCCGAATGCGTCGCCGCCGATCTCGACGACGCGGTGGAGATCCGGGCAGGCGGCCCGCACCGCGGCGGCATGATCCGGAAAGCCGGCGCCGCAGATCAGCGCGGAGGCGCCGCTGGCGCTGGCGAGATACGCGACTTCCTGGGGCGTCTGCCGGAAATTCGTCGGGACCCAGACGGCCCCGAGCCGGAAGCAGACGAACATCGATTCGAACAGCTGGTTGCTGTTCCGCGCCTGGACCAGGACGCGGTCCCCCTTGGCCACGCCGCGGCCGGCGAGCGCCGCCGCCATCGCGTCGACCCGGGCGTCGAGTTCGGCCCAGGTCAAGCGTTGCGTGCCCCAGGCGAGCCCCACCGCGTCCGGGAATCGGCGCCCGGCCCGGCGCAGGAAATGCGCGAGGTTCATCACCCGCCGGGAGCACGGCGCGACCCCGCCGCGCGGCGCCCCCGCGGAGTCCATCAGGTGAGCTTCCCGCAGGCCTTCTCCAGGAGAGACCAGCCTTCCTCGCCGTAGCGGCCCTTCCACTCGGCGTAGAAGCCGGCCTTGCGCAGCTTGTCGCGGAAGGGCTCCGGATCGGGCTTGTTGAAGACCATGCCGGCCTTCGACAGATCGGCCTGCAGGTTGGCGTTGAGCTGGGCGACGTCGGCCCGCTCCTTGAGGCCGGCGGCGTCGATGTGGCGGGCCACCATCGTGCGCAGATCCGCCGGAATGCGCTCCCAGGCGCGCCGGTTCGCCAGGAACCAGTACCCGTCCCACATGTGGTTGGTGAGCGAGCAGTACTTCTGCACCTCGTAGAACTTCGTCGTCGAGATCACCGCGAGGGGGTTTTCCTGACCCTCGACGATCTTGGTCTGCAGGGCCGAGTAGGTCTCGTTCAGGTTGATCGACGCGGGAGCGGCGTCGAAGGCCTTGAACATCGAGGTCCAGAGCGGCGAGACCGGGACGCGGATCCGGAAGCCCTTGAAGTCGTCGGGGGTAGCGATTGGCCGGGTCGACGAAGTCGTCTGCCGGTAGCCGTTGTCCCAGATCTTCTCCATGGCGACGAGCCCAGCCTTGGCGATCTGCTGGCGGACCCAGGCGCCGAGTTCGCCGTCCATCGCCGGCCAGACGGCCTCGTAGTTCGGGAACGCGTAGCCGATGCCGTTGATCGAGGCGTTGGGCACCAGCGTCGAGAGGATCAGCGGCGACATCGTGAAGAACTCGACGCTGCCCGAGCGGAGCTGGCTCAGGGTGTCGGTGTCCGAGCCGAGCTGGCTGGAAGGGAAGATCTTGAGGTCGAACCGGCCGCCGCTCTCCGTCCGCAGAGCCTCCGCCATCTCCCGCGCGCGGATGTTCATCGGGTGCGTGTCGGGCAGGTTGTTGGCGTATTTGTAGGTGAAGTCCGCCTTCTGCGCCCGCGCCACGTGGGGCGCGGCAACGGTGCCGGCGAACAGCGCCGTCGAGCCCGTCGCGAGGAATCGCCGGCGGGACAGGGGCGTACGGATCAGCGACATGGCGGCCTTTCTGGTGCGGGCACGCGAGCCCGGCGCTTCCCCGGGTCCGCGTTGGTGCGGACTCCATCGTTGCGGTTTCGATAGCCGCTGGCCGGTGGCAGTCAACGGACTTTCTCCGTGCGCCCTTCCGGAATGATGGCATCCGGGCGGCCTTGATACGGCAAGCGCGGTTCCCGAACGCCCCAATCCGGGTATCCGGCCGGCGACACGTTGATCCGGAGCGGGCACAACCGCGTCGGATCGGCGCGCGAAAGCGCTCGGACGCGCGCGCCGTCAGTCCGTGTCGGCGAGGGCCACGATCCACGGCTCCGCGAACGTGTACTCCTCCAGGTTGACGCCTGGTCCACCCCGGTCGACCACGATGAAGTCCTGCCGCTGCCCATAGGGCGTCAACACGCCGTGCCAGGTGTTGCGCGCGTAACAGACCCCCTGGCGGGGCGCGGTGACGAAGGCCTGCGGCAGACCGGGCCGACCATCCTCGTCGGGGCAGACCACGATCAGGAACGGCGCCGCGCTCAGCGGCAGGAACGCCTGTGCGCCGAGGGGGTGACGTTCAACCAACCCGAGGCGCAGCGGCATCGTGTAGGGCCGTGCCTCCACGAGGCCGATCACGACGTGGGCACCCGCACCGACGACCTCGATCGCGGCGAGGTCGTGAAAGCGGCGTGCCATCCCGGCATTCATCGGCCGCGGGGCCACGGCGGCGGTATCGATGACCGATCCGAAGGGCGCGAATGCCTCCGCGGTCAGCGAACGGGCGACGATCGTACGGGGCGCGGGCACGCTCATCGGCCTGACCCGCGCGGCGCCAGCGCCGGATGCCGGTTGACGTCCTTGTACAGGAGGTAACGGAACGGGCCGGGTCCTCCCGCGTAGCAGGCCTGCGGGCAGAAAGCCCGCAACCACATGAAGTCGCCCGCCTGCACCTCCACCCAGTCCCGATTCAGCCGGTAGACGGCCTTGCCCTCGAGCACGAACAGCCCGTGCTCCATCACGTGCGTCTCCTCGAACGGGATCGACGCGCCCGGACGCAGGGTCACAAGGTTCACGTGCATGTCGTGGCGGAGATCGTCTGGGGCGACGAAGCGGGTCGTCGCCCAGGCACCGTCCGTCCCGGCCATGCCGGCCGGTTCGACCGCAGATTCGTGCGTGACGAACGAGGTCGGCGCATCGATCCCCGCCGCTACCTGATAGGCCTTGCGGATCCAGTGGAAGCGCACCGCCTCGTCGCCCGCGTTGCGCAGGGTCCAGGCGGCGCCGGGCGCGAGATAGGCGTAGCTGCCCGGCCGCAGGGCATGCCGGTCGCCTTCGAGCGCGAGGCTCGCCGTGCCCTGGACCACGAACAGCACGCCCTGGGCCTGCGCCTCCGGCTCGGGGGTCTGGCTACCGCCGCCCGGAGCGACCTCCATCAGGTACTGGGCGAAGGTCTCGGCGAAGCCCGAGAGTGGCCGCGCCAGGATCCAGGCCCGGGTTCTGTCCCAGCCCGGCAGGACACTCGTGACGATGTCGCTCATCACGCCGTGCGGGATCACCGCGTAGGACTCGGTGAACACGGCTCGGCCGGTCATCAGCATCGTCTGGCCGGGCAGGCCGCCGCAGGGGGGATTGTAGGGTCCAGCGATCATGGGCAGTCTCCGGAATTCGACGTCCCGCTGCGTAACCGGCAGGTACCGGGTCCGTCACGCGGTATGCGGCTGTCCGCTTCRCTGTTCACGAAACACCTTCAGGAACACCGTGTCGATCCGGGCTTCCGCACAAGCATTCCGATTCGGCGGTCGAGGCGCCCCCTCTGCGTCGGCGCGTCCAAGCTGGGGATCGCCGTCATCCCGGAATGCATCGCCCGGTCGGCTGACGCGCGCCTCGTCTCTCGGCCAATCGAAGGGTCCGCCGCGCGATGGCGGAAACGATCCCGTTCGCAGCAGCGAGAACGCGGCCGCGTCGACGGATCATTCGGGCCTGCGCCACCGGCCGGATTTCGCAGGCGCCTCGACGAACCGGCCCGTGAAGGCCGGGTTCGCTCTGCGACCCGCAAGCCCGCAGCGAATCGCGCTGCGCCGGGCGGCCCCGCCCTTATGCGTCTTCGTCTGCGCGGAAATCTTATATTTCCATGCATCTAAGGCGGACATATTCCCGAACCGAATTTGATACGCTATTGCTGTAGCGGGTCAGGAGCGCTTGCAGCCAAAATGCCTTCGCATTTCATTCGTTCAGCGACTTGGTCCCCCACGATTGCTTTGTCGTGGTTTTGGGGGCTCGGCTTTTTCTACGCGATTCATGTCACCCTCACGTACGGTTGGCTCGGGTTTCTTGCCTTCGCCCTGCCAAATGCGGGGGGCCTCGCCCTGTTCGGCTGGGTGCTCGGTGCACCGCGTCGAAATCCCGAGGCGCTCATCGCAGCCGTCCAGGGCGCCTATGCGCCCCTGTTTCTCGGCGCCCAGTTCTTTGCCGTCGCCATAACGATCTTCGGTTTCGCCGCCTATGGATGGCTTCCGCTGTTCGGCCATGAGGCCGCGGTGGGTGTGGTCGCCCTCGTCCTCGTGGCCTGCTCGATCGGACACGCGGTGCCGCTGCGCGGGATCCGGATCGTCCACGCCACCCTCCTGGTCCTGGGCCTCATCGCAGCCGCAACGATGTTCGCAGGCCTGCCGACGCAACGGGACGGCCCGGGCGTTCCCGTCCAGGCCTTCGACGAGCGCTTCTATGGGCTCGTCGTGCCGTCACTGGTGGGATTTCTCCTCGGCCCCTGGATGGATATCCAGCAGTGGCAGCGTGCCGTCGAGATCCGGCGCTCGGGCGGATCCGTGCGTGCGGCCTACCTGACCGGCGCAATCCTGTTCCTCGGCCTCCTGACGATCAACGCGCTGCTCGCCGCCGAGGCGGGGCTCGGTACGCCTGTCGTTTCCTCGGATGGCGTTCCGGGCGCCTATGCAGCCGTGGCGCAGGCCGTGGCGCGCACGCACGCGATCAGCCCCACGACCGCGTTCGTCGTGTGGACGGCCATCGCTGCCGCGACCACGATCGACAGCTTCTACAGCGCCACGCGCTGGCTCGGCACCTCTATTACGGCGCGCAGCAATTCCCCGCTGCTCGCCTTCGTGCCGGCCGGTTTGGTGGCCTCGCCGGTCTGGATCCTGGGGGCGGCCCTCGCCACGGCGTCGGCAGCGATCTGGGCGGATCTCTCGCTGCTCTACCTGATGATGCCGTTCGCCACGCTCCTCGTCGGGGCGGCCGCGTGCCTCGTCTGCGAGACCCTCGGCGCGACGCGCCGGTATGATCCGGTTCTCAGCTCCATGATCGGGGCGACGGCCTGCCTGATCTTCCTAACCGGCTACATCGCGCCGAGTTGGTCGCTTCTGACGCTCGCACCGCTCATCGGGCTCATCGGGGCATTGCCGATGGTCGCCGAGCTTGTCGGATGGGGCGAAGCCAAGCCGGCCCGCGAACTGATACCGGCCGAGGACCGGGCGCCGAAAGCCGCGCCGGTACCGGTCGCGCTGGATCGGGCGGATACGGTCGCATCCCACGGTTTCGACGGGCAGTGGTTCGTCCTGCACCTGATTCCAACTTACGACGACACCAATTCGGTCGGAAACGTCTACTTCGCTAATTACGTCCGCTGGGTCGGAAAAGCGCGGGAACTGTTCTTCAATATCTGCATGCCGAATTTTGATCTGAAAACGACCGAATTCTACGTGCTGACTAAATCCTTCCAGCACGATTTCCGTCGGGAGGCGATGGAGTTCGAACCGGTCACGGTTCGGATCTCCATCGCCAGCCATAATCGGAAGTTCGTGACGCTGGCCCACGAGATTCACAGCGAGGTCAACGGCCTGCTGGGCCGGGGCGAACAGTCTCTGATGTTCGTGGATACGGTCCATTACCGACCGCTCGATATTCCGCGCACCATCATCGAGGGCTTCCTGCCCTACTGGCCGAAGACCTCGCCGCACACGGTCCCGGGCGCATCGAACCCGACCGGCGCGGCGACCCTCGGCGCCTGACGGCGTTTCACGCCGCCTGGACCGCGGTCGGAAGAATCAGGCGCTTGCGCGCCAGGGCGGCGGCCTGCTCGGCGGGAAGGGGCTTGCTGAACAGGTAGCCCTGAAACTCGTGGCAGCCCTGATCCAGCAGGCAGACGCGCTGCGCGTCCGTTTCGACTCCTTCCGCCGTGATCGTCATGTCGAGGCTCGTCGCCATGTCGATGATCGCGCGAACGATCGCCGCCGCGCTGCGCTCGTGCGGCAGGTCCCGGACGAAGCTCTGGTCGATCTTGATCTTGTCGAAGGCGAGACGGCGCAGGTAGCTGAGGCTGGAATAGCCGGTCCCGAAATCGTCGAGCGACAGGCGCACGCCCATCTCCCGGAGCTTGGTGAGGGTGGCATTGATCGCCGGGGTGGCCTCCAGGAACACCGATTCGGTGATCTCCAGTTCCAGTCGTTCGGCGGCCAGGCCGCTCGTCCGCAAGGCGGAGCGCACGAGTTGCGGCAGGTCCGAATGCCGGAACTGTCGCGGTGAGAGATTGACCGCGATGCGGACATCGCTCGGCCAGACGGCCGCGATCCGGCAAGCCTCCCGGAGGATCCACTCGCCGAGGGGAATGATCACCCCGGTCTCTTCGGCGAGGGGAATGAACTCGCCGGGCGAGACGAAGCCGCGCACCGGATGCTTCCATCGCAGCAGTGCCTCGAAGCCGCGGACGCGGCACTCCTTGGCCGTCACGATCGGCTGGAAGTAGAGGATGAACTCGTCACGATCGAGCGCGCCCCGCAGGTCGGCGGTCAAGGCGCGGCGTGCCTCGATACGCTCGTCCATCTCGGCTTCGTAGAAGCGATACCCGTTTCGCCCCTCGCTCTTCATCCGATAAAGCGCGAGATCGGCGCGCCGCATGATCTCCTGGCTTCCGTCCTGCGGCGCGATGGCGATCCCGACGCTGACACTGACGGTCACGCGAATGCCGTCGATGGTGAAGGGGGAGGCGAGCACCTCGACGATGCCGTGCGCCAGCGACTCGACGGCATGCGTGTCACGGGCGCTCCGCCCGGTCGCCAAAACCGCGAACTCGTCGCCCGCGAGGCGGGCGAGCTGAACATCCGCCCCCTCGAACGCCCGCAAGCGCTCGGCGACGGCCTTCAGGAGGTTGTCGCCCGCTGCGTGGCCGAAGGTGTCATTGACGCTCTTGAACTCATCGAGATCGAGCGCGAGGACGGCAAAGCGTTCGCCCTGTCCGAGGTGCTGGCGGGCCGTTTCCTGGAGCTGATGAAACAGGACCCGGTTCGGCAAATCGGTCAAGGAATCGTGCAGGGCGAGATAGGACAGCCGTTCTTCCGAGCGCCGCTTCTCGGTCACGTCGGATCCGACCCCGCGATACCCGGTGAAGACGCCGACCCGATTGAAGGTCGGCTTTCCGCTCAGACACCAAGTCCGCCGCTCGCCTGCGATATCGAGCTGCAGGTGAAGGTTCCGGAATGCGCGACGCTCCGCGATGCAGCTCCAGAGAGCGGTGCTCGAGTGGGATTTGGGCGGCGCGAGCGGTGGTAGAAGCAGACGTTCCAGCGGCAAGCCCATGAGCTGCCGCTCCGAGGAGCCGGCGACCTCGATCAGACGCGGCGAGACATGCTGTAGGCGCAGGTCGGCATCTGTTTCCCAGAGCCAGTCACTGGCACTCTCCTCGAATTCGTTGAGCAGGAGGTGCGTAAATTCCTGTTGTCGCTCCAGCTCGATCTGCGCGATCACCCGCATCGTCAGAAGGCGACTGAGGTGCAGAATGGTGAAAAAGATGAAGATCGAATAAAAAAACAGCAGGACGACGACGTAGAGATAGAACGATTCGCCCGTGGTCCCGAGAGCGATGAACGACCCGAGGATGATCAGCCCGGAATAACTAATCGCGACCCGCGGTAAAACGGCCGCGCTCATCCCCGTCGCGATCAATCCCGCGATGCTGGAGGCGATCAGGAGTCGCCCGTTGGCATCGGCGCCCGCGAAGAGCATCACCGGGACGGAGGCGAGGAGGAAGCCGTAGGCCTGGGCGGCGATGACCACGCCCTGGACGAAGGACGGTCCGATCTCGATGGGTTTGGGACGCGAACGCCAACGCCAGCATTGCTGGAGCGAGACGACCGCGAGGGGCAGGACGAGCGACTCGAGCCCAGCGAGATAGGCGCGGTTTCCGGGCAGCCAGAACAGGTAGACGATCACCTGAACGACGCTGAGGCTGACCAAGATCGTGAACGGCACGAGCCGGAGGGCGACGTCGAGTTGCTCGACGCGTGCCCGCGCCCGCAGGTTGGCGTCAAGCGGATCGCCCTTGCGATCGGTATCGATCAGGAAAGAAATCAGCATCTCTCGTGACGCAAGTGCTTGCTGTAATGCCATTACGATCGAGAAGTGAGGATAGTGCTGTTTAGATGCATCGAAGATCGCCTGCGTACACAAGGACAAGTCGTTTGATGGTGTACAGATAGTAAACGTCGCCAGGTGATGCGGCGCCGAGCTCGGTCGTTCGGCGAACCGGTCCGGCGGGGAGCGGGCGCCATCCGGACCGCGGCCTGTCCCGGGCGCGACTCGCGCGTCCAGCAGCCCATGCCGCGTCTCGCATCGACCGGGCGCGGACGCTATGAGGCGGCAGAGCCTCGGTCGCGGCCAATCCAGCGACGTCCGCAGGTCCGAGCAGGATGAAGCAGACCATGTCACAATCGCTGGGTCTCAACCGCATATTGGGCGGTGCGATCGGTGTCATCGCCCTGGTGTCGGTTCTCAGCAGCGGCTGGGTCCTGGTCACGGCCGAACAGCTGCGCGATGCGACCGACGCGCGAAGCCGCTCCAACCAGTTGATCCGCGGGCTCGACGGCTTCCGGGCGGCGATGCTCAATCAGGAGACCGGGCTGCGCGGATATCTGATCACCGGCCGCGAGGGGAGCCTGGAACCCTATCACGCCGGCCGCGCGGCCCTCGACGAGGCGATCGGCCGCCTGGGCAGCTTGATCGGCCAGGATCCCGAGCGCACGCGCCTCCTCGCCGACGCCGTGACTGCGGCCCGCACCTGGCAGACCGAAACCGGCGAGGCCGCCCTTCGAATGGCGGCCGATCCGGCGAAACGGGCCGAGGCTGTCAGGATCGAAACCGACGGTCAGGGCAAGCAGCTGTTCGACACCTTCCGCCAGAAGCTGGCCGCCATCGAAGGTCTCGAAGGCGCCGCCCGCACGGCGCTGGCCGTGCGGGTCGCGCAGGGTGAACGCAACGAGAGCATCGCCCTCTGGGTGGGAACGCTCCTCACGCTCCTGATCTGTCTGGGGATCGGCATCGCCATCAACCGCCTGATCGTCCAGCCACTGGTGCAGGTGATGGCGTTCGTGGCGCGTGTTGGCGACGGCGACCTGTCTGGGGAACTGGCGGCCCGCGGACGGGACGAGATCGGGCGTCTGGCGGCGACGCTGAACGCGATGGTGTCGGGTCTGTCGGACCT